>NZ_JADPJJ010000138.1:0-130046 GCF_023073375.1 Bradyrhizobium sp. 197
ATCTTCGCCCATTGGGCGTCAGTCAAAACGAATCGGTCCATCCCAAGCTTGAATCACAACCAAGCCCCGATGAGAATCCTGAATCCCAACAGACCCTAGTTACAGGAACTGAATGTGCGGCAGCGTGCACATGGGGACCCTTGCGAAACAGTGACCGACCGTTTGGGCACGCGGGTGTTGTGTGACCTAAGGTGGAAGCGACGCTAGCGCAGCTGTCCCTGTCGTTCCCGACAGGTGCGCGCCGTCCTGACACGTGGGCATGATCGCCGCGCTAAAAGACGAGGGCGGCTATGAGACGTTACTTCTTCCCGATCTTCCACAAGGGAGAGACTCAGGCGGACGATGTGGGGGAGCTATTTGGCTCTGCTGAACTAGCAGTGCAGTACGGTGCGCGGATCGCTCGGGACATCGCCAGCGATCCCGAATGTGACCGCGATGCGGGCACTGTCGTAATCGTGGTTGACGCCTCAGGTGCTAAGGTCGGTCGGCATGTGGTGAACGCGGCAGAACCGCGGCGGTTGTTGTGAAGGTGAGGGGGTGGCGCTTTTAGTGGCTGATGACCTCACTCGCCTGACCAATTAAGCCTTAGAACCCGACGGTTTGTTGTCGTCGCGGGCATCAATTAGAACGATATCTTTGTTGTCTGCCAGATCCAGTTTCTTCAAAATTGTATTCACCTTCCGAAGCTCGGCGACGCTGAAATAGAGGATCACCTTGATTGCATTTTGGGCGTCGCTTGCAGCTTGGTAAATCGGGACTTGCTTCTCAAGGTTTCGCTCTAGCTGCGTATTCTTTGCCAACTTCATCTCGACTAGTGTTTTGTCGTGGGCACCTCGTGAGATTTTGAAATCAACCGGTCCTCTGCCGTCGTTTGCTTCGGTACCAACATCGGAAGGGGTCCCGAACCAGACCAGGCGATAGAGGATCTGAAGGTCTTTTTCTCGCTGAACTGGTGCCCCGTCGTGATAAAATAGCCGGTGTCCACCCTTGTTCTCGATGACATCCTTGAGATACCCGACGCGCGCGTGCGCTTCTTCATAGGCGCCGCCGCTGGTTCCGTAAAAGGCAGTCTCGCGAAGCAGCGTCTTTTGAATATCGGCGATCTGCCGAATGAACATGTATTCAGTTGCAAGCACCTTCTCGGCGCTAAGATCGGCTGCGTCGTCGCCGTGCTGTTCCTTCAGTTTGATGTAATAGTCGATGAGCTGCGGGAATTCTAACAGAGTCCTTCTGGCGGCTTCCGACCGCTCTTTGGCGCTGGAATGGCGACGACGACCAGGCCTATCAAGGATCTTGTGGAAATAATTCTCAACCTGCGCCCGTAACTGTGAATCTGAAATCGCTGTCGGAATGTTCTGAAAATCGCCAACCAGATCGCCCTTGTTGATCCAATTTTCGTCTCTGGTCAGGATGTCCTTTGGAGTCAGGATGACGAAATCACCATTAACCCAAGGCAGAGCATACGTGGCCCGCTCCCATGTCTCCGTCTCGTACTTGAACCGAGTCTTTCCTACGGCCACCTGCCGGACGTCGCTAGGCTTCAGGTGCTGCGCGGCGAACTGCTCAGTATATCGACAAAGATAGTCTTTGATTAGATTAGTCGTGAAATCGCTGATGTTGTCGCGCCCGACTCCATCGGAGATCAAGCACACCTTCTCCAAGTGGCTCCCCTCGGTGATTTTTTCCTCGCCGAAGTCTGAGAACAAGCTGTGCAGATTGCTGTGTAAGGCCCGAGCGAAATCCATCCCGAGCCCGGTACCGCCGTTGCCACTGATAGAGAAACCGAGCCAGTTCTGCTTCACCTCGCCGAAGCAGTACCAACTCGATAGCAGGGCATCGCTGACCGGCCCCCTCGCGGATCGATCGCGAAGAAACACCAGGTAGTCGATCATCGCGTCGTGAAGGGCGCGGTACTCATCCTTCTCGCTGTTAAACAGCAAAAAGGGATCAATAAATAACGGAAGGTCATTGATGATCGAAATGTTCAGGGCGCCATAACTGTCCAACGTCTCCGCATCAATCCCAAAATACTCATTAAAAAAAGTGGCCATGCAAACGTCTCGCGTTCAAAAGTCACCAACACGCCGGGCAGGCAGCGAGCGACACAGCAGCACAAAGGCCAACAGATAAAATGGCGATCTTCATTTGTTAAATCACCGGACAATTCTGATCGCCGCCGGCCCAGCCCAGCAAGAGCGTTTTGTATCGCTCGCTTGCCAAGGTGTTGCCCGAACGAACCGTCAGCTTTGAGCCGGTCGCCTGCTTATCGACGCGGGCTGAAACGTAGTAATTGCGCGTTCCCATGTTGATCAAAGAAAGTGTTAGCTCGCCATAGCCGAGTTCTGAATACAATTCTGAGTCGACCGCAAAGGACGCATAAGCACCGACGTTGCCGGCGAAACAGCGCTTCGCGGTCGTTGAAACTCTCCGATAGATTTCTTGGTAGTTTTCCGGATAGGTCTGGATGATAGGTGGCGCTTTGGCTTCGAGATCGGCGGGAGTTGATGAGCAGGCAGCGAGCAGAAGCGCGGTACTAAGTGCAAATATGATCTTCATGAAAATCCCCCAGACCCGTCACGACCATAAGGCGAGCAAGCCGCAGGGGGCAACTAGTCTTTATGGCGGGGGGCGTGTCGAAGTGATTGTGGTGCATTGCCACCAATGAATCTTTGACCCGCCGCGACTCAGGAGTGCTCTCACGTAGCGCAGAAGGGATGCAGGAGGATCAAGCGCTGGGTAACCGTGCGCGCCTTTGCGGTTTCTTCTCTGCTTTTTTCCTCCGCTCCGCGGCATCGCGAACGGCAACTAGATGATCGTATCCGCCCACCTTTGACATGAGCCCTGCCAGTCGCGCCTTTGCTTTTATGCTCGGCCCTAGACGAGCAGCCTCTAGCTCACGCAAGTGAACCAGCATTCGCTCAACGTCTTTCTTTTCGAACTTCATGCGGTTTCCCATTCGTACATAGAGCGGGGTGCCGGCTGCATCGACCGGATTGTCGACGAGCCAATATTTCAGCCACTGGTGAGACACCGATAGCTCTGCGGCCGCTTGTTTGATTGAGAGCATCGCCATGCCGCGTCACCGAGTCAGTTTCGACGGATCAGGCAACCCATTGTGCTTGTCCAGCCACGCCTTCACGGCGGGCCAGTACCGTCTGGCTCCGAAGAGCGCCTGCTTCCGCGGAAAGCCATATTTGCTTTCGAGGCCCGGCAGCATTGGCCGCATGATCTTTTCCGGCACGCCGAGGCGACGGATCAATTCGGCGTCGGTCAGGAAGAGTTTGTCTCTCTCTCGCTCGAGTGTTTGAGGTGATGGCGTTGTCATAGCTCGTCCGTCTGTGAGGTTTGGCGCAGCCACTCCGCTTCGCCGGCCGGTGTGATGCCATAGAATGGAACGCGCCCTTCGGGCCGGGTTTGAGTAATCTCGACGTACCCCCGAACTGCCAAACGTTCGGTGGTCAGCATGCCTCCACCCTTGACGTAACCTATTGTGCCTTTGGCCTTGAAGTAGGCCTCCAGCGCCGTTCTCTCACGCTTCTGCAAAGGCGACGCCAAGACCTCCGCTTCCCACTCGCCATCAGCGTAAACGCGCATGCCATCCGCATAACGCCCCGGCGGCAACTGCTGCCAGGTGATCTCGCCCCGTTTCCACCGAGCAAGTGCCGCGGCTAACGGATGGGCTTCCATGTCTGTCCGCTGCGCAAGGCGTTCACCGAAGCGGCGGCGAGGTGTTGCTGCCGCTGGCACCGCACCATCGTTTGCTGGATATGGATCAATGGAAATCGTGCCATCGGGCAGGATCCGCACCGATCCGGCGCCCGTTTGCTTGGCCGCGCGGATAGCTCGGCATATTGCAGCTTGCGTTACTTTGGCGGCACTGCGGGGCATCGATTTTTGGTAATTTGTTCCAGTTCTTTGCGCGCCGCGTCCCGGCGCCGGTCGAGGTAGTCCGCCAGATCCTGAAGGTGCACGCCCTTGGCCGACTTCTGGCTCATCTCAGCCCGCACCAGGGGAAGCTTGATTTCGCCCGCGCCGATCTTCCTGAGGAACTGGTCTGGCTTCAGGTGCGGGAAGTAGTCCGCGCAAACCTTGTCGGCCGGGATGATCGCCAAGCCGTCGTATTGGGCCAACAGAAGGAACGCGGTATTCATCCCTCCGGTGTAAGTGCGAAGCGCCGACCATGGCGAATCCCCAGAGGCGGACATCCCCGTAATCCACCGGCAAGCCAAAACGCGCCGAAGCGCCTCGAAAGGAGGGGTGGCTTTTTTACCGAATCAGATGATGATGTCCGTGGGCTTGATAACCCGGACGAAAGCTACAGACCGCATTTCCCTGGCAGGAATTGCCCATTCGCCTGGCAGCGAAGGGGCGGCGGTCGGATGAAGGCAGCGCATTGGCGTGCGCTCCAACCTGGCCATTATGGCCGGGAGGGCCGCGCCATGTCCAGAGGGGAAACCCTTAAAAGCGCGAGCCGCCTGTCGCTTTCGCAGGTTATCAACTCCCGGCTACCGGTCTGACACCGGCTACGGCCTTGATAAGCCGCACCGAAAGCATCACGACAATGAACGCCCATACCCGAATCCATACCGCGACACCCATCACGGTCGGCGCCACCACCCGCGAACTCATTGCAATTCACGACATAGCCCACGCCCTGGCGGCTGTACTGACCGGGTTGGCCTTGGCACCGCGCTGTAGCGGACCGGCCGACGCATGGGCGGCGAGCCTGCTAGAGGGGCTGTACGCGGCTCGTAGCGTGGCCACGGCGGCGCTGCTGACACGCACTGACGAGAACCAGATGCGCGCCGTTGCGCTTGCCCAGAGCTTGGAATGGGCCATGGAGAACGAGGACTCGGCGGCGCTGCTTCGGGTGGTAGAGGACGTGGCATCCCGGCCGGGGATGGTCGCGCTATAATCACCAACGTTGAATCGGCGGCCAGTCGTGGCCTGAAATCTAAAACCGTTTTAGAATTGGCCCGTGCCTCAACCGGCGCGGGCCATCTGCCTTCTGAAAAGCAAGTAACGAATTGTTACGAATGGATTACAGCGTCAGTTTGTGCCGCATTTGTTCTAAAGCGACATGTATAATGTGACTCGTGCGTCGGCTTCGGCTGACGAGGTAAGCAGAGCAATTTTCGTAGGGGCGCGCTCTTGCCCATTCCAGCCAATGACAACCACTTGCTCACACCCGAGCAAGCGGCCTTTCGGCTTAACATCACCGAAGATCATCTCCGCGACCTCGTTAGCGAGGGCGCCCTCGGATACATCAACGTCGGGCTCGGCAAAAAGCGGCCACGCCGCCGATTCACCGACACGGATCTGAACGAGTTCATTGAAGGCCGCCGCAGGAGGGAAGTGCCGTGTCCGTCTACCGTGACAAGCGTTCGCCGTATTACCAATTCGACTTCCAGCACGAAGGTCATCGGTTTCATGGCAGCACGAAATGCACGAGTAGGCGAGATGCAGAAAAGTTCGAGGCTGCAGAGCTAGAGAAAGCCAAGGCTCTGGTGAAGGCGACGCGGCGCACCAAGGCTTCGCTGTCGATTGATGATGTCGCGGACCGGCTCTGGAATGACAGCGCGCAATATGACTCGGAGCCGAAAGCTACTGAGACCAACCTGGCGCGGCTGATCGAATATTTCGGTAAGGAGAAGCCGCTCACCGAGATTGACCACAAGGCGGCCAAGGATCTCGTGGCATGGCGACGGGGGCATCGCGTCTCCCGGCGCGGCAAACGGACCAAGGAAGAAGAGTTGGCCCTGCCGCTGGTCTCGAACGCCACCGTCAACCGGTCGGCGACCAAGGTGCTGCAGCGGCTATTCACCTTCGCCAAGGCCGAGAAGGCAGTGTTTGAGAATGAACCCGAATGGGACAAGCTACTGCTGTCCGAGCCGGTGGAGCGTGTCCGTGAACTAAAGATTGAGGAGGCCGACGCGCTCGATGACGCTATGCGCCCCGATTATGGCCCGTTCTTCGATTTCGTCCGCGCCAGCGGTATGCGGCTGAAGGAGTGCGTGACGCTGCGCTGGTCTGAGGTCGATTTTGGGACCAGACAGATCGTGCGGCTTGGCAAGGGCGGTCGGCGCGTGGTGTTTCCGATCACGCCAGGGGTGCGGGACATCCTATTCCCGTTGCAAGGGCAGCACCCAGAGTTCTGCTTCACCTACGTTGCCGTCTATGGCAACAAGCGCCTGGGCCGGGTTAGGGGACAGCGCTACCGTCTGACCTACACGGGAGCGAAGACCGCCTGGCAGCGCCTCCGCGCGAACTCAGGCATTGCCGACTTTCGTTTTCATGACTTCCGCCACGACTTCGGAACTAAGTTGCTGCGCGACAGCGGCAACCTCAAGCTGGTGCAGAAGGCGCTCAACCACCGAGACATTAAGAGCACGCTGCGATACGCGCATGTCCTCGACGAGGATGTAGCTGTTGCCGTCGAGCGGCTCGCGGAGTCCCGGAAAAAATCCCGGAGTAAGATCAAGAGGGCAAGTTAAGCGTTTGAGTTTACGAATGAATTAGGAATCTGCGTCCCACATTTCAGATGTCGTTCGCCGCGACGCTCGGGCTGGTGGCGCTGGTGCAGATCGGCATGCCGAACCTGTTCGCATCGCCCGATCATTCGGCGACCGCGCGCGTTGCGATGTGGGGCGGGCGCGAGATCGCGATGCTGTTCATGGCTTCGCTGATCGCGGGACTTGCGACCACGCCCTATGCCGCTTTCCACTTCCACCGCGTCACCCCGTTCGGCGTGCTCGCCAATCTCGGTGCGATGCCGGTGGTCTCGGCGCTGGTGATGCCGGCGGGGCTGCTCGGGCTGCTTGCGGCTCCCTTCGGGCTCGATAGCGTGTTCTGGTGGCTGATGGGGATCGGCATCGACTGGATGGTCGTGGTCTCGCGCTGGGTCGCGGCATTGCCGGGCGCGATCGGCCGCATCCCGGCTTTCGGCATCGCGCCGCTGATCGCGGCGAGCCTGGGGATCATCGTGCTGGGCCTGTTGCGCACGCCGCTGCGCTGGTCCGGCGTACTGGTGCTGCTGGTCGCGATTCTCTGGGGGCTGTCGGTGCGGCAGCCCGACATCCTGATTGCCGGGGATGGCCAGAGCGTCGCGGTGCGGGGCAAGGACGGACATCTTCACCTGATCAAGACGAGCAAGGATAGCTTTTTGCTCAAGGAGTGGTTGGCTGCCGACGCCGATCCGCGCGATGCCGCCAGCACCTCGCTGGCGGCCGGCGTGTCTTGCGATGAATCCGGCTGCGTGACGCCGCTCGCCGATGGGCGGCTGGTCGCGCTGGCACTGCGCATCGACGCGCTGGCGGACGATTGCAACCGCGCCGCGCTGGTGGTGACGGCACGTCCCGCGCCGCCCGATTGCGCCGCGATGGTGGTCGATCGACGGCGGCTCGCGAGCCAGAGCGCGCTGGCGCTGACGCAGCGTGGTGACGGCTTTGCAGTTCAGGCGGTGAGGGAAAGAGGCACGAGCCGTCCCTGGTTGCCGGCCGGCGCAGGCGAAGGTGATTTCGACGGCAGTCTTGCGCCGAAAGCGATCCCGCCACGCAGCAAGGACGCAACGCCGGCGGAAATCGATTTGCAAGCCGACGATTAATCGGATCGTGCGGAGAGATGCAGTGGGCTGGTGCATCCGATCGGATTCGCTGGACGCAAACCACACCACCTCGCCGGCCACGGCCGGCGATTGCAAATCAATCCTGGCCTCCGATCCCGTGGCCGGAGGGCGACCGTGTCAGCCGATCGGCAGGCGCGTGATGGTCGGCTGCCTGTTGGCCATGATCTGCGGCTTGTGCTCGCGCTCGCCGGCCGGCAGCGTCACCGGCAGTTGCAGCACGGTCGCGCGCTGTCCTTCGACAAGCTGGGTCACCAGCACGTATTTGCCGTCGGGGAATTCGATCGCGTCATGATGGCGGTCGGGAATGTGCGGATCGATCTTGCCGAACTTGCCGACACGGGAATTGATCGTGCGTGTCCAGATCCAGCGATTGTCGTAGCGGATGTTGTCGGCGAAGGCGAGCTCCGTTCCCGGCAGCAGGCAGACGGCCACAGTCGGATCGGCTGCGGACGCAAAACCACGCGTCGAGGTGCCGCGGAAGGTTGTCGTGACGACCGTCTCGCCGACTTCGGCGGGGCGCGACGCGATGGCATGCAGGCTGTAGTCACACATCGGGTGCTCCTCATTGCTGGGATAGCAACCGGCGTCTCTTATCGAGGCGCAGGCCCCTATCAGAGTGGAAACACACAAGCCTCTGCTTGGTTATGGGCAAATCTGCGGCTGGTTTCCGCACGCCGCGATCACTTTATCTTTCCCGAATCGGCTAGGAACAAAGCCTGCTCCTGGGCATTTCGGTCGCGCACGTCAGCGGCCGGAGATGCCCTTGCGCATGACGTCTCCTCAAACCGGAACGCCGCGAAGCCTCTGGGATGCTTGGCGCGGCGTGTCGAGGACGGACCGCCGGAGAAGCGGCCGGATAATCTGTGCAGAACCAGGATGACTATCCAGCCGGAGCGGGCAATCCGTCCACTCCAATTGGAATTGCGTGACTGCCGTACAGGCTCAGTACTTTCGGTACAGCCCGATCAGCTTGCCCTGAATTTTCACCCGGTTCGGCGGCAGGATGCGCACCTCATAGGCGCCGTTGGCGGGCTCGAGCGCGATCGATGCGCCGCGGCGGCGGAAGCGCTTGAGGGTTGCTTCCTCGTCGTCGATCAGCGCCACCACGATGTCGCCGGTATCGGCGCTCTCGTTGCGCTGGATCAGCGCCATGTCGCCGTCGAGGATGCCGGCCTCGACCATGGAATCGCCGCGCACTTCGAGCGCGTAGTGCTCGCCCGAGCCAAGCATGTCAGGCGGTACGCTGATAGTGTGGCTGCGGGTCTGTAACGCCTCGATCGGTGTGCCGGCCGCGATCCGGCCCATCACCGGCACCGCGACCGGACGTTCACCATCGTCCGCGGGCAGGCTGGAGCTCGCACGCACCTTGCCGAGATTGCCCTCAATGACGCTCGGCGTGAAGCCGCGGCGGCTGCCGGCGGCAGCCTGGAGCTCGGGCAATTTGATGACCTCGATCGCACGGGCGCGATTGGGCAGGCGTCGGATGAAGCCGCGCTCCTCGAGCGCCGTGATCAGGCGATGGATGCCCGACTTCGAGCGCAGGTCGAGCGCATCCTTCATCTCGTCGAAGGAGGGCGGCACGCCGCTTTCCTTCAGACGTTCATTGATGAACCGCAGAAGCTCGTATTGTTTGCGCGTTAACATCTCGACCAAAGTCTCCCGTTTGATGTCGTTCGATTCCGAGACGCTGAATTCAGCAATAAGCCGCTACACGCTCGAAACAAATCATGAACGGACACTATATGTTCGATATGTGTTCCGCAACTGCTTAATTTACCGTGAACAGAGCGAAGTTCGCGGAACATGCGTTGTCGGGGCGCTCACACGGGGAGCCGCAACACCTCGCAAGGTGTGCCTGCTTCGGCTTTCGGCGCGAACGGTGCGCGCACGAGAAGTACCTGTGCCGCAGCGAGATTCGCAAGCAGCGAAGAGTCCTGATGGTTGACGGGAAGGGCAACGCGCGTGCCGTCGTCGCGCTCCTCCAGATGCGCGCGCAGATAGTCCTCCCGCTGGTCGTTGGCGCCGACGTCGCGGCCGAGCACGGCGCGCTCGCGGCGATGGTGAATCACTGAACGGCCCGAGAGAGCGCGAATCAGCGGCACCAAGAACAGGAAAGCGCAGACGTAGGACGACACGGGATTGCCCGGCAGGCCGATCACCTCCATCGCGCCGAGCCGCCCGTGCATCATCGGCTTGCCCGGCCGCATCGCGATCTTCCAGAACGCCATCGTTATGCCTTCGTCCCTCAGCGCCTGCTGGACCAGATCGTGGTCGCCGACCGATGCGCCGCCGGTCGTGATCAGGATGTCGGCTCCGCTCTCGCGGGCGCGTCGAATGCCGACGGTGGTGGCCTCCAGCGTGTCGGCGGCAATACCGAGGTCGATGGTCTCGGCGCCCTCGCTGCGAGCGAGCGCGTGCAGGGCGTAGCCGTTGGAATAGACGATCTGGCCGTGACCGGGCGTGGTGCCCGGCATCACCAGCTCGTCGCCGGTGGCGAGGATCGCGACCTTCGGACGTCGGCAAACGGCGAGGTGCGGGTGATTCATCCCGGCCGCAAGCGCGAGGTCGCGCTCGGTGAGACGGCTTCCCTTGCGCAGGAGCACGTCGCCCTCGCGGAAATCGACACCGGCGGGCCGGATGTGCCGTCCGGCGATCGCGGCTTCCTTGATCGTGATGCGCTTGCCGTCGGCGACCGTGTCCTCCTGGATCACGACGGCGTCGGCGCCGTCGGGAACGACGCCGCCGGTGAAGATCCGCACGGCCTCGCCGGCGCCGACCGTTCCCGCGAACGGCCGACCCGCCGCGACCTCGCCGATGACGGTGAGCTTCGAATCGATCGTCGCGGCATCGGCCGCGCGCACAGCGTAGCCATCCATCGCCGACATCGCTCGCGGCGGCTGCGTACGCCGGGCCGCGACGTCGCGCGCGAGCACGCGATGGTAGGCTTCGTCGATGGCAACCATCTCTTCGGGCAGCGGCTCTGCACCCGCCAGCACCGCGGCAAGCGCGTCAGAAACCGGCATCAAGGCCACGGCGAAAACTCCTGCTCGGCACGTTCGGGCGAATGTTCCGCAAGTCTTCTAGCCGAGCGCGGGCGCAGAGGCAAAAACAGCTGAGCGGGGACAGTCATCCCGCTGCTTCACATTGTTCTGGAAGGCAAGATCAAGCCCGTCGCGGCATGATCCGAGGAACGAGACAGATCGGCAGGAGAGTGACCATGGCAGGGACGAGATGACGACCGCCCCGGCCAGCACCGATCAGGTCGCTGTCTGCTCGGGACTTACGTCGGGCGCCTTCGGCCCCTGATCCTTGTCGGGAAGCGGATCGGCCTGGGATTTCAGGTCGGCGGCCTTGCTCACGAGCTTGGCGGAAAGGTCCGAGTCTGAAGTTGTCCTGGCGAATTCAAGAAGAAGAGAGGCCTGCTTGGTGAGGTAGGTCTTGCCCAACACGATGATGCATCCGTCCGTAGAAGTCCCAACGGACTCAAGAGTCCGGAGGGTGGCATTCCGTTCCTGGAACTCTGTCTAAAAATGCACAAAGTGTTTTGGTTCCTCGTCCCCGGGTGAAATTGTTCCGGATCGGCAGGTCGGCTTGCCTGGCAATGCGCCAGGCCGGCGGTCAGATCCCCAGCGCCTTGAGGGCGATCCCGACGTCACGCGGCGAGGTCACATGCACCGCCGTCATGCCGCGCGCCCGCGCGCCTTCGATGTTCTCGGCAAGATCGTCGAAGAACACGATACGCCCGGCGGGCACGCCGATCGCAGCAACGACGTGGTCGAAGGCCTCCGCATTCGGTTTGCGCAGGCCGATGCTGGACGACAAATACAGCTCGCGGAAATGGCGGAGGACGTCGGCATATTCCTTCGAGAAATAGTCCACGTGCGGCCGGTTGGTATTGGAGAAGACGTAGAGCGGCATCTGCTTCGCTGCCCGCGGCAACAGCTCGGCGATATCAGGCATTTCGCCGGTGAAGATCGCGTTCCAGCCTTCCAGGAACTGCGCGTCCGAAATGCCGATTCCGAGCGAATCTCGCAACGAGGCGAAATAGTCCTCGTCACTGAGCTTGCCCACCTCGTGCAGCCGATAGGCTTCGCTGTCCCGCACGTAGCGCGCGACGATGGCATCGGGCTCGCAGCCAGCATGTCCCGCCCAGCAGGCGATCGCCTTGGAGAAATCGATATCGAGCACCACGCGGCCGAGATCGAACAGAAGCGCATCCGCGCTGCCAGGAGAGAGCGATGTCATAGCGTCCTTTCACTCAGTATCGATATGGCTCGTGGTCGAACAGCGGAAACGCGCTGAACACGCTCGGCGCGTTGGTTGCGGTCGCTGCATGGAGGCAGGATTTGTCGACCTCGGCGAACGAAGTCGCACCCAGCAAGCCGAGGCAACGCAGCACTTCGTCCTCGAGCAGCTCCAGCATGCGCGCCACGCCGGCTTCGCCGGCCGCCGTCAGTGCCCAGCATTGCAGCCGGCCGATGCCGACGAGGTCGGCGCCCGCCGCGATCGCCTTGACGATGTCGGTGCCGCGACAGACACCGCCATCGACCATGATTTTGGCGCGGCCCTTCACGGCATCGACGATCTCGGGCAGCACGTGCATGGCGCCGCGACCGTGATCGAGCTGACGGCCGCCATGGTTGGAAACGTAGATCCACTCGACGCCGTGATCGATCGCGATCAGCGCGTCCTCTGGCGTCGCGATGCCCTTGAGGATCAGCGGGATCTTGAACTTGTCCTTGATCATCTTCACCGTCCGCCACTCCAGGCCCTTCTGGAAATCGCCGCCGGTGGCGCGCAGGCGGCTCTCGCGAACGTACCGCTTGGCGATGTCACGCTCGCGACGGCTGTAATGGGCGGTATCGACGGTCAGGCAGAAGGCGGCATAGGCGTTCTTCTCGGCCCGGCTGACAACGTCGGCGACGAAGGCATCGTCGCCGCGCACATAGAGCTGGTAGAGGCGCAGCGCGCCAGGTGCCGCCTCGGCGGTCTTCTCGAGGCCGGGCTCGGACACCGAACTCAGCATGTGCGCCGCACCGAAAGTGCCGCAGGCGCGTGCCACGCTCGCCGCGCCATCCGGATCGAAGATTTCGAGCGCGCCGACGGGGGCGAGCACCACCGGCAGGCGCATCTTGCGGCCGAATTGCTCGACCGAGCCGACGACCTTGCTGACATCGCGAAGCACGCGCGGGCGGAAGGCGATTTCGTCCAGCGCCATGCGGTTGCGACGCATCGTGGTCTCGGTCTCGGCGGCGCCGACGATGTAGTCCCAGGCGTTCTGGTTCAGATTGGCACGCGCCTTGCGGATGAATTCGTGCAGGTTCTGGAACGGCTCGGCGCTGGCGCCGAGTTCGACGTTCCTCTCCGGCCGGGTGCGGGGCGCGTCATTCATTGTTGTCCTCCCGAGAATTTGAAGTCTTATTGTCATCGCCTATCGTGTCCGGCCCTCCAAAACCATCCTAAAATCGCATAGCTGCGAGGCGTGGGCCGGCGGACCGATTCCCGTCTTGCGCGAAACGGTTTCGGAACGTTGCCAAAAGTTTAGGCCCGGGCGAAGGGATTTTTTACGGTCTAGCCGCCGGCGTGGTATCTCGGCCTTGAAGAAACCAGAATGGTATTGTGAACAGCGGGCTGGATCGCCATTTGCATGGCGCCGCCGAAGCCCAAAGCAACAAAAAGGCCTGTCTATCCATGCGGAAAACCCTGCTGTTCCCCTTGGGCGCTCTCACCGGAGCGTGTCTGACCCTTTTGGTAGCCAGTCCGCACGGCGGCGTATGGGCAGCACGGGCGGCAGCGAGCGCGAATGACGCCTATTCCCAGCTCAATTTGTTTGGCGAAGTATTCGAGCGGGTGAAGGCGAGCTATGTCGAGAAACCCGACAATGCCAAGCTGATCGAAGGCGCGATCACCGGCATGGTGACCGCGCTCGATCCGCATTCGCGCTACATGAACGACAAGGCCTGGACCGAGATGCAGGAGACCACCTCCGGCGAGTTCGGCGGGCTCGGCATCGAGGTCACGATGGAGGAGGGCCTCGTCAAGGTCGTCTCGCCGATCGACGACACGCCGGCGTCCAAGGCCGGCATCATGTCGGGCGACCTCATCAGCAAGATCGACGGCGATGCCGTGCAGGGCATGACACTCGAGCAGGCCGTCAACAAGATGAAGGGCCCGGTCGACACTCAGACAAAGCTCACGATCGTGCGCAAGGGGGCCGACGCCCCGCTCGACGTCGCGATCAAGCGCGAGATCATCCATGTGCGCCCCGTCCGCTTCCACGTCGAGAACGGCGATATCGGCTATATCCGCGTCTCCTCGTTCAACGAGCAGACCACCGACGGCCTGAAGAAGGCAATCGCGTCGATCTCCAAGGACATCCCGCAGGAGAAGCTCGTGGGCTACGTGATGGACCTGCGCAACAATCCGGGCGGATTGCTCGACCAGGCCGTGTCGGTGTCGAGCGCGTTTCTGCAGCGCGGCGAGGTCGTCTCGACCCGCGGCCGCAATGCGGAAGAGACCCAGCGCTTTACCGCGCACGGCGGCGACCTCACCAAGGGCAAGCCGCTCGTGGTTCTGGTCAACGGCGGCTCGGCTTCGGCCTCCGAGATCGTGGCCGGCGCACTGCATGACCACAAGCGCGCGACCATCATCGGCACGCGCTCGTTCGGCAAAGGCTCGGTGCAGACCATCATTCCGCTCGGTGCCCGCAACGGTGCGCTGGCGCTGACCACGGCGCGCTACTACACGCCGTCGGGCCGCTCGATCCAGGCCCAGGGCATCGCGCCCGACATCGAGATCCTCCAGGACGTGCCGCCCGAGCTGAAGGGCCGGATGGACACCATGGCGGAGTCCCAGATGCGCGGCCATCTTCAGGCGGCCGATGGCACGGAGCAGACCGGATCACAGTCCTATGTTCCGCCGGAAGAGAAGGACGACAAGGCGCTGCATACTGCCTATGACTTCCTGCGCGGCCAAACCGCGAATGCTGTCGCGGCCAAGCCTGCGCCGAAGGCTGCGGTGCCGAACTAAGTCTCGCGATTCCAGACATCGATCGCCCGGGAGTGGATGACCGCTCCCGGGCGAATTCGTTTGGGACGCTGCAACGACGCGACTTCCTGGTTCACATTGGTCAAGCGCTCGGTCTCAACTGCGTCATGGCAACGCCGGACATCGCGAGCAGCCCGCCGATGATCAACTTTGAGGTCATGTGTTCGCCAAGAAACAACACGCTCGACATCAGGGCGAACACCGGAAGCAGCAGACCGAAGGGGGCGACGCGACCCATCGAGCAACGCCCGATCAGCCAGAACCAGAGTCCAAACCCGACAATTCCTCCGATGAAAATCGTGTAGGCGAGTGCCAGCCAACCACGTCCATCCGCGGTGACAAGGCTCGCGAGTTGTCCGTGTTCAAGGAGCAACGACATCAACATGACCTGCGGCACCGTGAGCAGCGAGGACCACCCCATCAACATCAGGGGATCAAAAGGGCCGTAGCGCTTCGTCAAGACGTTGGACACGGCGAATGCGAAGGCTGCCCCGACCACGAGCAGCAGGGGAAGCGCGTTTGCCGACAGGCCGGGCTCCGCCGCCAATACGACCACGCCGACAAATGCAAGCACCACTCCGGCGGACGTGGTGAGAGACGGCCTCTCGGCGAGCAGCGGCCACGCCAACAGGACGGTGAAGGGCGGCGCGAGTTGATATGCGACGGCCGACATGCTTCCCGAGCCGAGCCCAAGGCCAACATAGAAGAGCCCGAAGTTCAGCCCACCGAGGAAAATCGAAATAGCTACGATGGGGCCGAACTGTGCACGCGTGGGCCGTTTGACGAACGGAACGAGCAACAGCGCGATGGCCAGGAAGCGCAGTGCGAGGAAGAAGAGAGGCGGAAACTCCGTAACGCCTACCTTGATGGCGACGAACTGATAACCCCAGAGCAAGGGGACGGCCACCGCACAGACGATCTGGATGGCAGACATGGCATTCTTCCTTTCAAGACCGATCAGTCTAGATATCGACGCGCCAATAGCGGAGGCGTCCATGGGTTGTTTACCTAAATGGGTTGTTTACCTAATGAAGCGGTCGAGAAGAGCGTCAACGGCGGCTTGCGACGTGATCCGTGTCGGTGCCGTTTTGGCGACCACTCGTAGCCCCCAAAGGAAGCAGACGAGAATTCGGGCGGCACTGGAAGGCTCGACGCCATCGGCCAATTTGCCCGCCGCCTTCGCACGGGACAGGGCATCAGCCAGCTTGGCCTCCATGGCCTTGAAAAAGCTCCCGATGCGGCGATCAACTTCAGCGTCACGGCCGGCCAGTTCCATGGCCGTGGCCACCAGCAGGCATCCGCGCCGACCATTGGCACCGCTCGTTCGCTCAACGTAGCCGGCAAGGTAGGCCCGCAGGCCGTCGACCGGCTCTCTGCGGGGGTTGAGTTCGACGTTCATCCGCGTCACGGCATCGGCGACGTAGCGATCAAGCGCACGCAAGAACAGCGAGTGCTTGTCCCCGAAAGCGGCGTAGAGGCTGCCACGCGATAGCTTCGTCGCTCGAAGCAGGTCCGGTAGCGCCGTGGCATGATAGCCGCGCGACCAGAACACGCCCATCGCCTGTTCGACAGCGGCTTCCGTGTCGAAACTTCGGGGACGGCCACGGGGCAACTGCACTGGGCTTTGGCGGCGCATCTCCGATATATAGACCAAATGGTCTTGAATTCCAAGCGGTCGCTCGCGCCGATTGGCTGTCCGTCGATGTTTCTAGCCCGCTTCGCGGCGTCGGCTCTCGTTTCCACCGCGCTGGGCGAGCCGGCTGCGATGGAGCGCGAACAGCTCCAGCACCTTGTCGGCAGGCTTCGCGGCGCTGAACAGATAGCCTTGCATCTCGGAGCAGCCGAGCGCGCGAAGCAGCCGCTGCTGCTCCTCGGTCTCGACGCCCTCGGCCGTGGTGGTCATGCGGCGAGCGGCCGCGAGATTGACGACGGCCTGCACGATGCTGGCGGAGCCGTCGGGGCCGGCGATGTCGTTGACGAAGCAGCGGTCGATCTTGATCTTGTCGAACGGGAAGCGGTGCAGATAGCTCAGGGAGGAGTAGCCGGTGCCGAAATCGTCGAGCGCGATGCGCACGCCGATGGCGCGGAGTTGATGCAGGATCGCGAGCGCGGTGTCGTCGTCGCGGATCAGCACCGCCTCGGTGATCTCGAGCTCGAGCCGGCTCGCCGGCAAATTGGAGGCAGCGAGCGCCGCCATGATCTTCAGCGCCAGCGTGCCGCTCTTGAACTGCACCGGTGAGACGTTGACGGCGAGGCGGATGTCGTCGGGCCAGTTGGCGGCGTCCCGGCAGGCGGTCGCCAGCACCCATTCCCCGATCTCGTTGATCAGGCCGGTGTCCTCGGCGATCGGGATGAACTCGGCCGGCGAGACCATGCCGCGCTCGGGATGACGCCAGCGCACCAGCGCCTCGCAGCCAGTGATGCGGTCGTCCTTCAGACTGAGGCAGGGCTGGTAATAGACATCGAGGCCGCCATGGGCGATGGCGTGGCGCAGATCGATCTCGAGCTGCCGCCGCTCGTGGACCTTGGCGTCCATCTCCGGCTCGAAAAAGCGATAGGTGCGGCGTCCGGCGGCTTTGGCGGCGTACATCGCCATGTCCGCGTTCTTCAGGATCTGGTCGAGCGCCGTTCCGTGGTCGGGTGCCAGTGCGATGCCGATGCTGGCGTCGGTGGCAAGATGATGGCCCATGCAGTCAAATGGCGCGCGGATGGCCTCGAACAGCCGCGCGACGAGCTCGTTGACCTGATCCAGCGACGTCACCGCGCTCTGTACGATGGCGAATTCGTCGCCGCCAAGCCGCGCCACGAAGTCCGCCGGGCCTGCGCACCGGCGGAGGCTCTGCGCGACCGACTTCAGGAGTTCGTCGCCGACGAGATGCCCGAGCGCGTCGTTGACGCCCTTGAACTCGTCGATGTCGATATAGTGCACCGCGAGTTGTTCGCCCGCGGCGACGAGAACCAGTTCCTCGCGCAGATGCTCGTGGAACAGGGTGCGGTTGGGCAGGTCGGTCAGCGCGTCGTAATGAGCGAGATGGGTGATGCGCTCCTCGATGCGCCGGCGCTCCGTGATGTCCTCGTGTGTCGCCACCCAGCCGCCGTCCGTGAGCGGTTCGTTGACGATCTGGATCGAGCGACCGTCGGAGGTGTCGACCACCATCGAATTGCGCACATGGATGTCGCGCAGGACCCGTGCGATATACGGGTCCACATCGCCGGTGAAAGAGCCGGTGGCGCTGCGGTGCGCAATGATGTCGTGGAAGCTACAGCCGGGTCTCACGATTTCGGCAGACAGCCCGTACATCTCTATGTAGCGCTGATTGCAGATCACGAGCTGCTGCGAGGCGTCGAACAGCAGCAGGCCCTGGGTCATGTTGTTGACGGCGCGGTCAAGACGCTGCTTTTCCAGCGTCAGCCGTTCCCGCGAAAGGCGGTGCTGCTCCAGGAGCTTGCGCACGATCGCGATCAGCACGCCCGCGATGGCGAGCGCGGAAGAGGCGGCGACCGAGATCAGGATGCCGATCTGCTCGCGCCAGTCCATCAGTGCCGACGCGCGCGTCGTGGTAGCCATCATCAAGATCGGGAAGTGGGGCAGGGCATGCGAGGAGATTAGCCGGTCCTCGCCGTCGACCGGGCTCATGAAGCGGCCGGCGAACTGATCGAGCCCGAAGACCCTCTGGTGCTCGAACGGACCGTTCTTGAAATTTCGTCCCATCAATTCGCCGGAATGGGGATATCGGGCCAGCAGAGTGCCGTCCCGATGCAGCATCGAGATCGTCGCTCCTTCGCCGAGCACGACGGTCTCGAAGAATTTTTCGAAGCCTGCCGGCTCGATGCCGCGTCCGACCACACCCATGAATTCGCCGTTCGGTCCGACGATCTTGCGCACGATGAGGATGGTCCAGGCTCCGGAGATGCGACTGTGCAGTGGTTCGATCAGGACGTCGGGAGCATTGGGATCATATCGAAAGGTCCGGAAATAGGCGCGATCGGCGACGTTCAATTTCGGGACTGGCCATGCCGTCGACGAATTGATCAAATTGCCTTCGGCATCGATGATGTTGACGCCGCCCATGTAGGGCAGTGCCTCGATCTTCGAGCGCAGCATCCGGTGGATGTCCTGGCCGGAGAGGCGTTTGCGATAGTCCGCTGCACTGGTGATGCCGGTGGCGCGAACGTGGTCGACGAAATCCTGCTGGATGACGGCGAAATCCTGCAATTGCTGGTCGAAATGATGGGCGAGCATCAGCACGGTGTTTTCCAGCTCGCGGCCGGAATTGCGAAGCGCACGTTCGCGGAAATTCTGCGCCATCAGCGTCGCGCCGACAGCGATCGCCGCGATCAGCAACATGCCGCCCACCACCAGCCAGCGGATCGGTCCGCTGCGGACGAAGGCATGGTCAAAAAGGCGGCTGCCGAATCTCGTCATCATGATCGATCGTTGTCATGCACACGCCAGGGTCAATTCGCGGCCCCGGAAACATCCGTTGGTTTACGGGAACGGGGTGGAGGTGAAGTTAGGAAGCTGGGTTAATGCGCCGTGAATGGACACGCACAAATACGATCGATGCGCGAAGCCGGGAGGCGTGCAGAACATCAAGTTCGGATCGATCAGCTCTTCATTGCGTTGATCGTCCGCGTGCTGCGGCGCCCCAGGATCGCCACAACGATCAGCGCCGCGACGATGTTCGCGGCGGCGCTGATCAGGATCGGCAGCGCGTAGCTGTGGCTCGCATCATAGGCGAATCCGGCAGCGCTCGGGCCGACCAGCGTCCCGAAGGCAACGCTGGTGTAGAGAACGCCGATGATGCCGCTGACGTTGCGTCCGCCGAAATAGTCCATCACGACCGCTGGTAGCACCGCGACCCAGCCGCCGTAGAACCCGCCGTAGATGAAGGCGAAGGCGGCGAGGGCCCAGACATCAGCCGCAACGGCCCAGATCGCCATCGCGAACGCCATTCCGATCAGGACCATGATCAGCGAGCGGTCGCGGCCCATCCGGTCGGCGACCGCGCCGAGAAAGAAGCGGCCCGCGGTGCTGCCGGCCCCGATCACGCCGAGCAGCAGCACGGCAGAGGACGCCGCGACCCCATGGTCGCGCGCGTAAGGCACGAGATGAACGAATGGAACGAAGGCGCCGAACGAGCAGACCAGACACGATACATAAAGGGCGATAAACCGCGTCGACCGGACGGCCTCGCGCACCGAGGCGCCGCCGGCGTTGTTTGCGTCCGCCGAATCGCAAGGCGGATCGCCGTCGGGTCGGAGGCCGCGGTTCTTCGGATCGTTCTCGATGAGCAGCGACATCCCGCCGCCTAGCACCAGCGCGATCGCGCCCAGCACCAGATAAGCGCCGCGCCAGCCCGTCGATGAGATCAGCAATGAGGCGAGCGGCGGCATTGCCAGCGTACCGAGCCCGATGCCGCTCACCGCGAGCCCAGAGGCAAAGCCGCGGCGCTTCACGAACCAGCGTTGGACCGCGCCGATTGCTGGAACATAGGCGCAGCCGACGCCGAGGCCGACGCCGAGCCCGTAGGCGAGATAGACCTCCATGAGGGAACGTGCAGCGCTCGCGGCCGCTAGTCCAACCGCCATCAGGATCATGCCCGCGACGGCCAGTGGACGCGAACCGAGCCGGTCGGCGAGAGGGCCGCTGACGAGTCCGAGGGCGAAGTACAGAAAGCCCGCAATCGAGAACACCAGCGAGATTGAACCGCGGGAGGCGCCGAAATCGCGCTGGAGCGGCTCCAGAAATGCGCTGAATGTGTAGACAGAACCAAAGCCGACGAACATGACGGCAAATGCCCCCGCGACGACGAACCAGCCGTGGAAGATGCTTCGCCCAGCGGGCTTGAATGGAATGGTCAATGCTGCCTCCGCGAGGTGGGGGAAGGATGGCGACGATGCCAGGACGTGACACGCTGGAACGTTGCGCCAGCGCGAACCAGCGTGGCCTCGTCGAGATGGGCGGCAACAAGCTGGAACGCGATCGGCAGTCCGTCCGCCGATGCACCACCTGGTAGCGTGATCGTGGGATGACCGGTCATGTCGAACGCGCAGGTGTAGCGCTGCAGCTTCGCAATCAGATCCGGCTGCTCGCCGAGCGTCCGGATCATGGTCAGCGTCAACGGCGCGAAAGGGTGTACCGGGATCAGCAGCAGGTCGATGGTCTCGAACAGCGCAGTCACCTGGCCGCGCAGTGCCAGCCGCCGCAGCAGGATCTTCTGATAATCGAGACCGGAGAGCGCGCGACCAGCCTCGAGCAGCGAGGCGAGGATCGGACCATACTCGTTCTTGCGGGCAGGATAGGTTGCCTCGTGCGCGACCGCAGCTTCCACCGCGCAATTAGGGGTCCAGTCGGTGATCGCCTGTCTTACGTCGGGAAATCTGACGTTGACGGTGTGGGCGCCAAGCGCGCGGAAAGCATCGATGGCATCCGCCAACACGTGCTGTGTCGCAACGTCCACGTCCTCGCTGTTCCAGGCAGCGTCGACGCCGATCCGCAAGCCCCGCACGTCCTGTGCGGCCGCGGCAAGATAGTCCGGCACCGGATTGAGCAGCGACGTCGGGTCGTTCGGGTCGTGTCCGGCGATGACCCCAAGCAGCACGCCGGCATCGACAGCGCTGCGGCCGATTGGTCCGATATGGTCGAGCGTCGCGGCCAGCTCGAACGTGCCGTGGCGGCTGACGCGGCCCCAGCTCGGTTTCAGCCCGGTCAGGCCGTTGGCGGCGGAGGGCCAGCGGATCGAGCCGCCGGTGTCGGAGCCGAGCGAGCCGAAGCAAAGTCCGGCGGCCGTCGCAACCGCCGAGCCGCTGGATGAAATACCCGGCCAGTAATCCGGATTCCATGGATTTCGCGGTGGCGTCACCAACGGATGGTGATCGGAATAGGCGCCCTCGGTGAGCTGCAACTTGCCGAGCACCACGGCGCCTGCATCCCTGAGCCTGCGCGCGACGGTCGCATCTTCACCGGGACGAAAATCGCGATGAAGCGTAGTGCCGGTCGCCGTCGGAATGCCCTTGGTCCAAAACAGATCCTTCAGCGCAATCGGTACGCCATGCAGCGGGCCCCGATACTGGCCATTTGCGATTTCGGCATCCGCGGCTTTCGCCTCGTCGATAGCCGTTTCCGCCATCACGTGAACGTAGCTGCCGAGTTCACGGTCCAGGGCGTCGATACGGTCGAGTTGCGCGCGCGTCACATCCAGCGCGGAGATTTCGCGCGCCTTGAGGCGTGCAGCAAGCTCGGTGAGTTCGAGATAGTGCAGGGCTTCGGCCACGGCGTTCTCCATTTTTTGTCATCGCAATGACGCTCGGTCTCAACGAGTAATCGACACCGGTATAAATAAAATACAGGTGTCTATTGCTGTCAACCGGTAAATATGTTTTACTGGTGTTTTAATTCCTCTGGTGTCCTGATGTCGAAAGAGTCACGCAAATTCCAGGTTCCCGACGCGCTGGCGAACGTCTACGATTTCGCCAACACGCTCGATGTTCGCCACTTCACGCATTTCGGTGTGGAGCACCCGCAGAGCGACGAAATTGCCGGGATGAAGCAGATCGCGGACTGGATGCAGGAGCGCGGCCTCGGCGGCGGCGGACGCATCACGCCCGCGATGTTCGCTACCGCGCTGCGGCTGCGCGAAGCGCTACGCGCCTATCTGCAATGCGACCCAGCCGAGCGGCGCCGGAACAAGGAGGTTCTCGGCGCGCTCGGTGACGCGCTCGCGGCGTTTCCGTTGCGGGTGGAGGCGCGGGTTGGCTGCGGCGCAGTATTATCGGCGATGCGCGCGGATGCGCTCGCCGGCCTGTCGACTATCGCTATCGAGATGCACAACGCAACGCTTGTGGGAACGCTGGACCGGCTGAAGATGTGCGCCTCGGAGGAATGCCGCCGGGTGTTCTTCGACCGGTCGAAACCATCGACGCGGCGGTGGTGCATGTCGACGCTGTGCGGCAATCGGATGAAGACGCGGGCCTATCGCGAGCGGCAGCGCGAGGCGAAATAGATCAGCGGCAATCAGGCGCGGTAATGGCCGGACTTGCCGCCGAGCTTCTCGACCAGGTGGATGCCCTCGATGCGCACGCCGCGCTCGACCGCCTTGATCATGTCGTAGATGGTGAGGCAGGCGACCGACACGGCGGTGAGCGCCTCCATCTCGACGCCGGTCGGGCCCTTGACCTTCACGCTGGCGCGGACGAGGCAGCCCGGCAGATTTGCGTCGGGCTCGATGTCGATCGTCACCTTTGACAGCGCGAGCGGATGGCAGAGCGGGATCAGCTCCGAAGTGCGCTTGGCAGCCATGATGCCGGCGATGCGGGCGGTGCCGAGCACGTCGCCCTTCTTGGCGTTGCCGGAGACGATCAGGTCGAGCGTCGCCTTGGTCATGACGACGCGTCCTTCCGCGACCGCGAGCCGCTCGCTCGCGGGCTTGTCGGACACGTCAACCATCCGCGCCTCGCCGGAGGCGCCGATATGGGTGAGGGCGGGGCCGGTCTTCGTCGGATTGGCCTTTGCGGGCTTACGCGCCATCAGCGCGTGCCTGTGGCGCGCGCGGTCTCGCGTGCGAGCAGCGTGCGCGTCGCAGCGGTGACGTCGGCTTGCCGCATCAGGCTCTCGCCGACCAGGAAGGTCGAGATGCCGACGCGCTCGAGCCGGGCGAGATCGGCGGGCGTGAAGATGCCGCTCTCGCCGACCATCAGCCGGTCCCCGGGGATCAACGGCGCCAGCGTCTCGCTGGTCGCTAACGTGGTCTCGAAGGTACGCAGATTGCGGTTGTTGACGCCGATCATCGGCGAACGCAGTTTTAGCGCGCGGTCCAACTCGGCGCGGTCGTGAATCTCGATCAGCACGTCCATGCCGTAGGCGAGGGTGGCGTCCTCGAGGTCCTTTGCCGCGGCATCATCAAGCGCCGCCATGATGATCAGAACACAGTCGGCGCCGTGCGCGCGGGCCTCCGCCACCTGATAGGTGTCGAACATGAAATCCTTGCGCAGCACCGGCAGTGAAGTTGCCGCGCGCGCGGCCACCATGAAGTCGAGATGGCCCTGGAACGAGGGTGTGTCCGTCAGCACCGACAGGCAGGCGGCGCCGCCGGCCTCATAGGCCCTGGCGAGCAGCGGCGGATCGAAATCGGCGCGGATCAGGCCCTTTGACGGCGAGGCCTTCTTGACCTCCGCGATCAGCGCGTAGTCGCCGCTGGCGTGCTTGGCCTTGATTGCGCGCACGAAGCCGCGCGGTGCTGCTTGCGCCTTGGCTTGCGCCTCCACGGCCGACAGCGGCTGCGCGCGCTTGGCGGCCGCGATTTCCTCGCGCTTGTAGGTTTCGATCTTGGTCAGGATGTCCGACATGTCAGGCTCAGCCGTTCGAGACCGCGATCAAATGTTTCAGCCGCGCGCTCGCCGCGCCGCTGTCGAGCGATTTTGCGCCGATCGCGACGCCTTCCTTGAGGTCCCTGGCACGCCCGGCCACGACCAATGCGGCAGCGGCGTTGATCAGCGCGACGTCACGGTAGGGGCTCGGCTTGCCGTCGAGCACGCTTTGGAGCGCGATCGCATTGGCGTCGGCGTCGCCGCCTTTGAGTGCGCCGGCCTCGCAGCGCGGCAGGCCGGCGTCCTCCGGCGTCACCTCGAAATTCCGGATCTCGCCATTGTGGAGCGCGGAGACGAAGGTCGGGCCGGTGAGGGTGATTTCGTCGAGGCCATCGGAGCCGTGCACGACCCAGGCGGATTCGGAGCCGAGGTTCTTGAGCACTTGCGCCAGCGGCTGCACCCATTGCCTGGAGAACACGCCGACCATCTGCCGCTTCACGCCGGCCGGATTGGACAGGGGGCCGAGCAGATTGAAGATCGTGCGTGTCGCAAGCTCCACCCGGGTCGGGCCGACGTTCTTCATGGCAGGATGATGGGCGGGGGCGAACATGAAGCCGATGCCGCATTCGCGCACGCAGCGGCTGACCTGATCCGGCCTCAGATCGATCTTCACCCCGAGCGATGCCAGCACGTCGGCGGCGCCCGAGCGCGACGACAGCGCGCGGTTGCCGTGCTTGGCCACCGGCAGACCTGTGCCCGAAACGACGAAGGAGGCGCAGGTCGAGACATTGACCGAGCCGGAGCCGTCGCCGCCGGTGCCGACGATGTCGACGGCGTCCGCGGGCGCGTCGACCGTGAGCATCTTGGAACGCATCGCCGAGACCGCGCCGGTGATCTCGTCCACGGTCTCGCCGCGTACCCGCAGCGCCATCAGGAGGCCGCCCATTTGCGAGGGCGTAGCCTCGCCGGACATCATGGCGTCGAAGGCGGAAGCCGCTTCATCACGCGACAGGCTGGCGCCGGTCGCCACTTTTCCAATGATCGATTTCAGGTCGTCCATCGCGTGCTTTCAACTGCTCTACTGGTTCGCGCCCGTCACCTGCGCGAAGGCGGCCTGATTAATGGTGGTGCCGATGTCGGTTTCGAGCCTGTTGACGTAGGAAGCGATCTGCTCCTCGGTCTGCGCGCGGTCGAGGCTGTCCTTCAGCTTCTTGACCGCGTCGGAGGCGGCGTCGACCGTGGGATCGATGATGTCGGTGACGCGGAACACGATCACTTCGGTGCCGCCGGTCACCGGCGTCTGCCCGACGCCGTCCTTGGCGGCGCGGAAGGCGGCCGCCACGACGGCTGCGGGCACGCTGGCGGGCGAGTCATCGCGCTTGAAGCCGGTGGCGGTCTCGACCTTGGCGCCGATCGCGGCGGCCTCGTCGGCGAGCTTGCCGCCGGATTCGAGCTTCTGCACCATCTCGGTCGCCTTGGCCTTCAGCTTGGTCGCGATCTGGTCCTGCCGCCAGCGCGCCTCGACCTGGTCGCGAACCTCGTCGAGATTGCGGTCGCGCGAGGGCGTGATGGCAACCACGTCGTACCAGACATAGCCGCCCTTGAACGAGATCGAGTCATTGTCGACACCGACATCGGTGTTGAAGGCCTGCGACACCACGTCGAGGCCCTGCGGGATGTTGGAGACCGGCTGGCCGTTCGGGGTGCGGCCGGAACGGTCGACGGCGTCGATGGTCACGGCGGTGAGGCCGAGCTTCTGCGCCGCGTCGATCACGCTGGCACCTCCGCCGCGCTCGTCTTCCATCTTGTCGCGGAGATCGGCGACCTTGACGCGCGCACGTTCGGTGGCGATCTCGCGCTTGATGTCGGCGGCGACGCTCGCATAGTTCGCCTCATTGCCCGGCTCGATCTTGTCGACCTTGACGATCGACGTGCCGAGACGGCCCTGGATCGGCTGGCTGATTTCACCGGCGGGAAGCCCGAAGACGGCGTCTCCAACCGCGGGATCGAGCGTGGATTTGGTCACGAGCCCGAGATCGACGTCGGATGCGCTCAGTCCGCGCTCCTTGCCGAGGTCCTCGAACGACGTCCCGCTGGTGAGCCGCTCGCGTGCGGCCTGCGCCTCGGCGGCATTGGGGAATACGATCTGTTGGATCTGGCGCTTCTCAGGCGTGCCGAGCCGGTCCTTGCGCTGGTCGAACACTTTCTTGGCGTCCTCGTCCGACACCTCGCTCCACTTGCCGATCTCCTCCGGCGAGACCACGACGAACGCGATCTTGCGATATTCGGGCGCGCGGAACTGGACCTTGTGATCCTCGAAATAGGCGGCGAGCGCCTCGGGCGAGGGCGCGTCGATGGTGCCTGCCTGGGCTGCGTCGAGCCTGACGAATTCAATGGCGCGCTGCTCGTTCTGGAAGCGCGTCAGCACGTCGAGCATCGTCTTTGGCGGCTCGAGGCCGGCGCCGATCGTACCGGTGATCTGCCGGCGCAGTGAAACCTTGCGCTGCTCGGAGACGTAGCGCTGCTCGGTATAGCCGATATTGCGGATCACGGCCTGGAAGCGATTCGGATCGAAGCTGCCGCCGACGCCCTTGAAGTTCGGGTCGTTCATGATGACCTGGCGGATCTGGTCGTCGGACTGGCCGAGCCCGAGCCGACGCGCCTCTTCGTCGAGGGCGGCTTCCGCGATCGTCTGCTGGAGCACCTGACGGTCGAGGCCGAAGGCGCGCGCCTGCTCAGGCGACAGCGGACGGCCGAACTGGCGGCTGATCTGTTGCAGGCGGTCGGTATAGGTCTGGCGGAACTCGTTCAGCGAAATCTCGGTGCCGCCGACCTTGGCCACCGTGGATTGGCCGAAGCCCTTGAAGATGTCGGCGATGCCCCAAACGCCGAAACTGATGATCAACACGCCCATCACGATGGCCATAATGGTCTTGCCGAGCCAGTTTGATGAGGCCTTGCGCATTCCTCGAAGCATTTGGTCCAACTTGTTTGGCAGGAGGGGAACGGGAGCGCGTCTTAATGCAGATTCCGCAAAAGCGCGTCACCAAATTGATAGATCATCATAAAGTGGCGGCTTTCCCCCCGCAACCTCAGGTCCAGCATGCTTTCGATCCCTGCGGTTAAAAGCCCCTGGTCTCTGGAACTGCCACGGGACCTCTGCTAGCGCATGCGCAAACCTCATTTTGCTGGAAATTGACATGACCGACGCCATTCGACCGCTGATCGCCGGCAACTGGAAAATGAACGGGCTGAAGGGCTCGACTGCCGAATTCGACGCCATGCTTAATGTTGCGGCAGAGGTGGCCGGCAAGGCTGATCTGCTGGTTTGCCCGCCGGCGACCCTGATCGCAGCCTTTGCCGAGAAGGCGCGCGGCAAGAAGGTCGCAGTCGGGGCCCAGGATTGCCATCCCAAGGCCTCCGGCGCCCATACCGGCGATATCGCCGCCGAAATGCTGGTGGATGCGGGCGCGACCGCCATCATTGTCGGCCATTCCGAGCGCCGCGCCGACCACGGTGAGGGCGATGCCCTGATCCGGCAGAAGGCCGAGGCTGCCTGGCGCGCGGAGGTGACGGCGATCGTCTGCATCGGCGAGACGCAGGGCCAGCGCGATGCCGGCCAGACCCTGGACATCCTGCGCGGCCAACTCAACGGCTCGCTGCCGGATGGCTCCACCGTCGCCAATCTGGTCGTGGCCTATGAGCCGGTCTGGGCGATCGGCACCGGCCTGACCCCGACGGCCCAGGATGTCGAGCAGATTCATGGCTTTATTCGGGAATTCCTGACCTCCAGGTTTAGAGCCGACGGCGCTAAAATGCGCATCCTCTATGGCGGCTCGGTCAAGCCCTCGAATGCGGCCGAGCTGATGGCGGTGAAGAACGTCAATGGCGCGCTGGTCGGCGGGGCCAGCCTGAAGGCGGCCGATTTCCTTGCGATCGCCCAAGGCTGTCCCAATTAAAGGCTGTCCCAATTAAAGGCTGTTCCAACTAAAGGCTGCCCCTGGCTAATTCCAAACCTTAGGACCCGGCCGATCGGGGGTGGCAATGCCCCTTCCGATCGTGTAACACCGCGCAACTTCAGGAAAACCCGCGAAGCACGATCGGCCGCCTCTCGGCGCTGTCGGCTTGTGACGGAAGGACACTATGCAGACCGTTGTCATCGTCATTCACCTCATGATCGTCAGCGTCATGATCGGCGCCGTGCTGCTCCAGAAGTCGGAAGGCGGCGGCCTCGGCATGGGAGGTGGCGCAGGCTTCATGTCGAGCCGCGGCACCGCGAACCTCCTGTCGCGGACCACCGCGATCTTGGCCGCGGGCTTCTTCCTGACCAGCTTGTTCCTGTCCTGGCACGCGGGCTACGACCGTGCGCCTTCGTCGATCATCGGTACACCGGCGTCGCAGAGCCAGCCGGCCGGCGGCGGGCCGATCGCGCCGCCGACCTCGGGCGGTATCCTGGATTCGCTGAAGAAGGCGGATGAGCAGCAGCAGGCTCCGGCACCGAGCGGCCCGCAGGTACCGCGTTCGCAATAAAGCAGGGGGGCCATGCAGGGCGGCTTCTACCGTCCTGCATCAACAATCCCCATCAAGGCTCTGTCACCACTCTTAGTTTTTGGCTCACCCACAGGCCCGCAGAATCTTTGGGGCGGAATACGAATCGCTTTGGCGAATCGAATTCGAGGGATTAGAGGTTAAGCCCCATGGCGCGGTACATATTCATCACCGGCGGCGTGGTTTCTTCGCTCGGCAAAGGTCTGGCTTCAGCGGCACTCGGTGCCCTGTTGCAAGCCCGAGGCTACAAGGTCCGCCTCCGCAAGCTCGACCCCTATCTCAACCTCGATCCCGGAACGATGTCGCCGTATCAGCACGGCGAAGTGTTCGTGACCGATGACGGCGCGGAAACCGATCTCGATCTCGGTCACTATGAGCGCTTCACCGGACGGCCTGCGACCAAGGCCGACAACATCACGACCGGGCGCATCTACCAGGACATCATCACCAAGGAGCGCCGCGGCGATTATCTCGGCGCGACCATCCAGGTGGTTCCGCACGTCACCAACGCCATCAAGGACTTCGTCCTCCACGGCAACGACGATTACGACTTTGTGCTGGTCGAGATCGGCGGCACCGTCGGCGACATCGAGGGCCTGCCGTTCTTCGAGGCGATCCGCCAGCTCAAGAACGAACTGCCGCGCGATCACGCCATCTACATCCATCTGACGCTGCTGCCTTACATTCCGAGCGCCGGTGAGTTGAAGACGAAGCCGACGCAGCACTCGGTCAAGGAGTTGCGCTCGATCGGCATCCAGCCGGACATCCTGCTCTGCCGTACCGACCGCGAGATCCCGAAGGAGGAGCGGCGCAAGCTCGGGCTGTTCTGTAACGTGCGCGAGAGCGCCGTCATCGAGGCGCGCGACGCCGACAGCATCTACGCCGTCCCTCAGGCCTATCATGCCGCAGGCCTCGACGACGAAGTGCTCGCCGCCTTCGGCATCGGCTCGCGGATTCCGCCGGAGCTGCGGAGCTGGCAGCAGATCAACGAGCGCATCCGCAATCCCGAAGGCGACGTCACCATCGCCATCGTCGGCAAATATACCGGCATGAAGGATGCGTATAAGTCGCTGATCGAGGCGCTCTCGCATGGCGGCATCGCCAACAAGGTGAAGGTCAATCTCGACTGGATCGAGAGCGAGATCTTCGAGAAGGAAGATCCGGCCCCCTTCCTCGAGCACGTCAACGGCATCCTGGTGCCCGGCGGCTTCGGCCAGCGCGGCGCCGAAGGCAAGATCCGCGCGGCGCAGTTCGCGCGCGAGCGCCGCGTGCCCTATTTCGGCATCTGCTTCGGCATGCAGATGGCGGTGATCGAGGCCGCACGAAACCTTGTCGGCATCGAGGACGCCAACTCCACCGAGTTCGGCCCGACCAAGGAGCCGCTCGTCGGCCTGATGACGGAATGGCTGCGCGGCAACGAGCTCGAGAAGCGCTCCAACGCCGGCGATCTCGGCGGCACGATGCGGCTCGGGGCCTATCCGGCCGCGCTCAACCGCGGCAGCCGGGTCTCGCAGGTCTATGACGGCGCGACCGAGATTTCCGAGCGCCACCGCCACCGCTACGAGGTCAACACCGCCTACAAGGACCGCCTCGAGCAGCACGGGCTGAAATTCTCCGGCCTGTCGCCCGATGGCATCTTGCCGGAGATTGTCGAATACGAGGATCACCCCTGGTTCATCGGCGTCCAGTTCCACCCCGAGCTGAAGTCGCGGCCGTTCGAGCCGCATCCTCTCTTCGCCTCCTTCATCCAGGCGGCGATGGTGCAGTCGCGTCTCGTCTAGCAACTGTCACGCGGAACGATTGACCCGTTCTCGCTCGGAATGCCAACCGCTAGCCTGGGTCCAGCGGAGCAGGGTGCTCACACTCCAACCCTGACGTTCGGCGGGTCGATCTGAAGATCCAACTTATCCAAGCCAAAGGTGTCGCGAAGCCCGGTCTGGCCAGCAGTTGTCAATTGCACAGCCCGTGTATCATTCACTCGAACCAGCCAATTCAGCTCCATACAGCATCGTTGGATCTCGGCTCCGACATGGCCGGCGATGTGATATCGGCGCTCGCTCCAGTCGAGGCACGGCTTGCAAAAGATGCGCTTGTTTTGGCGCTTTCGACTCAGGTCGACGCCAAATTCTGTCAGTATCTTTGCGCCGGCATCGGTGACATCTCCACCATCTTCACCCAGAACGATGCAGCCGCTGGCCACCAAAGAGTCCGCAATCGCAACGCCCAATCGACCCGCCAAATGATCGTAGCAGGTCCGACCGAACCGCAACGCAGAGTCACGCGCGGATCGAGGTTGATATCGCTGAGGAACCTCGAGAGCAGCCACCAACTTGATGCTCTCAAGCATGCTGGCGACCAGTGGTGAGGAAATACGGTAGTACCGGTAGCTGCGCTTCCTGGTTACCGAGATAAGCCGGGCGTCGACCATCTTGGACAAGTGCTCGCTGGCCGTCGGTCGCGAGATTCGCGCGAGAAATGCCAGCTCACTTCCGGTCAAGGATTGTCCACCCATGAGGGCTGACAACATGGTCGCGCGCGCCGTATCGCCAACGAGCGCTGCAACCTCGACCATATTCGCCGCTGCAACCATAGCCTCCTCTACCATCGTCCGCATCGGATCAACAAGCGACGTGAGTTCGGCATGCACCAAACTCACGACCGGAGACAATGAGCGCGTCGGATGCGACAGCATGGGAAGTGTTGAGTCCACTTGATCGATATGTCTTGCAGGAGGCGGCCGTGAAACGCGAATCCATCAGAGTTGAACCCATTTCCACGTATTTGGAGCGACGGCGGAAGGGACCGATCTGTCCCATCATTGTCGCCGGTGAGACGGTTTATGTCTCAGGCCTCCCGCCATTTGATCCGGTCACCGGTGAGGTCAAGCGATTGCCGTTCGTGCAGCAAACCGAGATCGTGCTCGACCAAATGAAACTTTGCCTGGAGGTTGCCGGCTCGTCGTTGCAGGAGGTCGTGAAATGCAATGTCTACTGCACGCCTGATAGCTCAAATTTCGATGCGTTCAATGACGTCTACCAACGCTATTTCCCCGTTTCGCCACCTGCGCGCATATTTCTAACGGTGCCCTCCTGGCCGGGTGAATTTGATGTGGAGGTCGATTGTGTTGCGATTAAATGCGACCTGGAAGATCGGTCGGCGTCCGCAAGGGATATGAACGAACTAAAGCATCTCAATGCGGGCTATATGCGCTCGGTTGCCTTGAAGGATGTCGATTGGTTCCGCCAACATCTGAGCGATGACTTCCTCAACAGCAACCCTGACGGATCAGTGGTTGATCGTGCCGGGTTCATTGAACAAATCGCGAAGCCGGCAACCATATCGAATTTGGGATACGAGGACGAGCGGATCCGGATCATGGGTGATATGGCGATTATCCATGCACGGACGACCTATACCAGAGCCGATGGGTCGGCCAGCCTCGGACGATATACCGACAGTTGGGCGCGTCGCGGGGGCGTCTGGGTTTGTGTTGCCGCTCACGTCACCCGGGGATGAGCATAGGCCCGGATTTGGCGGCAACCCGAGTTCGTGGTTGTCGTGCTGCCGAAGATCGCCGAATATGAGGATCACCCAGGTTCATCGGCGTGGACTTGCGCAACGCGGCGTCGACCTTCGACTGCCAGAGTCCGGACCTTGCAGTCAATCGCTCGCAGGGGAGGCATGTGTGCCCTGCTACAAGACAGTCTCAGACGCAGCCGCTATAGATCACGGGAAATGTCAGGGAGGATAACAAATGATCTACGAAATGCGCATCTATCGCTGCGTGCCCGGCCGCCTGCCGGCACTGCTCAAGCGGTTCGAGACCGTCACGCTGAAGCTGTGGGAAAAGCACGGCATCAAGCAGGCCGGGTTCTTCACGACGCTGATCGGTGAATCCAACCAGGAACTGACCTATTTTCTGGCCTGGGACTCGCTTGCCGAGCGCGAGAAGAAGTGGGCCGGCTTCATGACCGATCCGGACTGGATGAAAGCGCGCGCCGAGAGCGAGGCGGACGGCCAGATCGTCGGCAACATCATCAGCCAGATCATGGCGCCGACCGCCTTCTCGGCGGTGAAGTAGCGGCCGCCCGCGAGGGCATCGTGGGGAGCCCGGGCGCAACCCTGATATTCTGGGAGCTCGGGCCGAATGGGGTTGATCCGCCCTTCATCGCGGCTATGGTCGCGCCGAAACGAGGGATTTGCCTTGAGCTCTTCGACGTCAGCGGCGCCGGTCGTCACCATTGGCACGGTCCAATTCGGCAATGATCTGCCGATCTCGATCATTGCCGGGCCGTGCCAGCTCGAAAGCCGCCAGCATGCGCTGGAGGTGGCCTCCGCGCTGAAGGAGATCGCTGCGCGGCTGAAGATCGGCCTCGTCTACAAGACCTCGTTCGACAAGGCCAATCGCACCAGCGCGTCGGCTGCGCGGGGTCTTGGGCTGACGCACTCGCTGCCGATCTTTGCCGAAATCCGATCGTCGCTCGGCCTGCCGGTCCTGACCGACGTGCATGACGCGGCGCAGTGCGCCGAAGTGGCGCAGGCGGTGGACGTGTTGCAGATTCCCGCCTTCCTGTGCCGGCAGACCGATCTGCTGCTGGCGGCCGCCGCGACCGGCAAGGTCGTCAACGTCAAGAAGGGCCAGTTCCTCGCGCCTTGGGACATGGCCAATGTCGTGTCCAAGATCACGAGCGCGAACAATCCGAACGTGCTCGTCACCGAACGCGGTGCGTCCTTCGGCTACAACACGCTGGTCTCCGATATGCGCGCGTTGCCGATTCTTGCGCGTACCACCGGCGCGCCCGTGATCTTCGATGCGACTCATTCGGTGCAGCAGCCGGGCGGGAAGGGGACGTCCTCCGGAGGCGAGCGCGAATTCGTGCCGGTGCTCGCACGCGCGGCTGTCGCTGTCGGTGTTGCCGGCGTCTTCATCGAGACCCATCCCGACCCTGATAGCGCGCCGTCCGACGGACCTAACATGGTGCCGCTGCGCGAGTTCGAAGGGTTGATCCGCAAGCTGATGGCGTTCGACGCGCTCGCCAAGGAATCTGTCAGAACCGGCCCGCACTGATGCAGCAAGGCGAGGCGCGGCCGCACGATCACGGCCTGCCGGCCGCGCTCTACGTCATCTCCGGTGCAAGCTTCGCCGCAGCGCTCTCCGCGCGTGCGCTCGACCCGGTGCTGCCGCACGTCGCCGAGGATTTTGGCGTCAGCATCGCGACCGCAGCCGGATTTGCCGCGGTGTTCGCCTTCACTTTCTCGATCATCCAGCCGATTGTCGGCGCCGCCGCCGATCTGTTCGGCAAGACGCGGCTGATGATCGGCTGCCTCGCGCTGCTCGGCCTTGCCAACATCCTGGGCGCGCTCTCGAGCTCGTTCTCGGTTCTTTTCGCGACCCGTATCCTCGCCGGCATCGGCTCCGGCGGCGTGTTTCCGGTCGCGCTCAGCCTGACCAGCGATCTCGTCGGTCCGGAGAAACGCCAGGTCGCGATCAGCCGCACGCTCGCCGGCGCGATGACCGGCAATCTCCTCGGCGCCTCGGCCTCCGGCCTGATCGGCGACTTCCTCGGCTGGCGCGGCGTGCTGGCGGTGCTCGGCGTGCTCGTGATCGTTGCATCGATCGCGGTCTCCGCCGGTTTTCGCGGCGCCAAGGTCAAGCATCCGCCGAAGACCAGCCTGTCGGCGCTGAAGGCCGGCTATCGCACCATCTTCACCAATCCGAACGCCTATGTCTGCTATTCGGCGGTGTTCATCGAAGGCTGCTGCGTGCTCGGCCTGTTTCCCTACCTCGCTTCGTTCCTGTTCGAACTCGGCCAGACCTCGCTCTCGATCGCGGGCGTTGTCATCGCGGGATTTGCGGTCGGCGGCTTGTTCTACACACTGACGGTGTCGCGTCTGCTGCCATGGCTGGGCATGAAGGGAATGATGATCGCGGGCATGACGCTGGTGGCCTCGCAGCTCGTTGTCCTTGCCTTCGGCCCACGCTGGGAAGTGCAGGCGTTCAATCTCATCGTCATGGGCTGGGGCTTCTACATCGCCCATGGTTGCCTCCAGATGTTCGCCAGCGAGCTCTCGGTCGAGGCACGTGCCACCGCGCTGTCGCTGCATTCGTTCTTCTTCTTCATGGGCCAGACGGTCGGGCCGCTCGCCTATGGCCTTGGCCTCCAGCATGGCGGCAAGATGCCGACCCTGTTCGCGAGCGCCGTGATCATGGTGGTGCTGGGCTTCGTCTGCGCCCGACTGCTCAAGCAGCGCGCGCCATCCGACGCGCCGACCTGACGGAAGTATCGGATGTCCGACTTTCGTAGTTCCGCCACATCAAGCTCCAGCTCGAGCATGCGAGCCGTTCACCAAGCAGGCGGCCGCAAGGTCAAGGATTCCGACACCACCGTTGCGCGCCTCGACGCACAATGCCGGCTTTGCGCTTGCCAAGTTCCCGCAATGTGAAAGAATGAAGTTGGGACGACCAGCGCCCAATGCAATTTCAGGGAGAGGCGCGTGAGTGAATTGCTACATCCCGCGGCCCCCCATCACCTGCCTTCCTTCATCACCGCGCCTGGAGAAACCGACGTCCTGATGGTCGTCGTCGGCATTGTCCTGATCGGCGCCGTTCTCGCGGTCGGGAATCTCTATTTGCACCTGCATACGATGCCGGAGCGGATGGCTCACAAGTCGCAGAAATTCCAGTTTGAAATCGTGGCCGTGCTGGGGCTGCTGGCGTTGTTCACGCATAACCACCTGTTCTGGGTGATCGGCCTGTTCCTCGCCATGATCGATCTGCCGGACTTCAGCACGCCGCTACGCAAGATTGCCGGGTCGGTCGAGAAGATGGCCGGCGTCGCGCCCGGGCAGGATCCGACCGAGCCGCCAGGTGAAACCGTTGCCGCGCAGCCTTCCGCAGGAAGCAATGCCAAGGCCGAGAGCGCCAAGAGCGAAGTGGCCAGCCATGCTTGAGCTGCTTCTCTGTTCCCTCCTGACGATATTTCCGGACTATCTCTATCGTCGTTATCGGCAGGGAAAGCGCATCGGGCACGAAATTACGCTCTATTCGGTCTGGTTCGAGCTGCGATTTGGCATCATCGCGTGCCTGATGCTTACGGTCTCGCTCATCACGATGATCTTCTATTTTCATCCATCGACCTCGTCGGCGACGTTGTTCTATCGAACTGTCCCGATCATGACCGAAGTCAACGGCCGGGTTGCCGAGGTTCATGTCGACGTCAGTGCGGACGTCAAGCAAGGCGAGGTGATTTTCAGGCTGGACAGCGCCAAGCAGGACGCGTCGCTCCTGACGGCCAAGCGCAAGATCGCCGAAATCGACGCCGCCATGCTGGCCGCGCAGGCCGATGTCATGAAGGCGGAAGGCCAGCTTCAGGAGGCAAAGGGTTCGCTGCAGCAGGCTCAGGACGAACTCGATACCAAGACTGAATTGCAGAAGCGCAACCCTGGAATCGTTCCGCAGCGCGACATCGAAAAGCTCGGTGTAGCCGTTGCGGGTCGCCAGGGCACTCTAGACGCGGCGACCGCTTCCAAGCAATCCGCGACGACGCGGCTGAGCGCTCTGCTACCGGCGGAGAAGGCAAGCGCCGAGGCTGCATTGGCCGAAGCGCAGGTCGATCTGGACAAAACCTTCATTCGGGCCGGCGTCGACGGGCGGGTAGAGCAATTTGGACTGAAGCCAGGTGACATCGTTACGCCAAATATGCGCACGGCCGGCGTCCTGATCCCGCAGGGTGCAGGACGCCGTGCTCTCATGGCAGGGTTTGGGCAGATCGAGGCTCAGGTCTTGAAGATCGGAATGGTGGCAGAGGCCACCTGCATTTCCAAGCCGTGGACGATCATCCCGATGGTGATTACCGGTGTGCAGGACTACATCGCGGCCGGCCAGTTCAGGGGCGGTGAACAACTGGTCGAGGCGCAGCAGGTCGTGCGGCCCGGCACCATTCTCGTTTTCATGGAGCCGATCTACAAGGGCGGGCTGGAGGGCGTGACGCCCGGCAGCAGTTGTGTCGCCAACGCCTACACCAGCAATCACGAACTGATCTCGTCGGGGAAGCTCGGTTCGTTCAAGAGCTTCGGATTGCATGTCGTCGATGCGACCGGGCTTGTGCACGCAATGCTGTTGCGGATTCAGGCCCTGCTGTTGCCGATCCAGACGCTGGTGCTGAGCGGGCATTGACCCGCCCGCAACGGCCAAAGATTAGCCCCGCCCGCGATAGGGTGCGACGCCCTGCTCGGGCAGCCACAGGCCCTTCGGCGCGCGGCCGGTCTGCCAGAACACGTCGATCGGGATGCCGCCGCGCGGATACCAGTAGCCGCCGATGCGCAAGAACTTCGGCTTGATCTCGCTCGCGATGCGCTTGCCGATCATCACGCTGCAGTCCTCGTGGAAGGCGCCGTGGTTGCGGAAGCTCGCGATGTAGAGCTTGAGCGACTTCGACTCCAGCAGCCATTGGCCGGGGGCGTAGTCGATCATCAGATGTGCGAAATCCGGTTGTCCCGTGACCGGGCAGAGCGAGGTGAATTCCGGCACGGTGAAGCGCACCAGATAGTCCGTGCCCTTTTGCGGATTGGGCACACGGTCGAGCTGAGCTTCTTCCGGCGTGTGCGGCCATTCGACCGCACGGCCGAGCTGAAGAGATTTTTTCGCCATCGTCGTCACATCCTGTTTCGGATGCCGGGATGGACGCAAACGCCGCGGCCGTCAACCGGCGGCGATCGTCTGGATCATGACGATCCGGTCGTTGCCGGACTCGCAGCCCCAGACCTCGCCAGGCCTGCCGTCGAGCTGGCGCACATTGGCATTGGCCTTGTCGCTGGCGAATAGGTTGAACTTTTCGGTGGCGGGATCGAAGCGGACGATGGCGTTGGCGGAGAAATCGGTCAGCCACACCTTGTCCTTGTCGTCGACATAGACCGCATAGGTGCGGGGACGTTCGCCCGGCAGCTTCCAGGTCTTCCAGGAGGCTCCCGCGGGATCGTGCACCGAGACGTGGCCGCTGTTCCACTCGCTGACCCAGATCCGGCTTTTCGAATCCGACCAGACGCGCCGCGAGCCCTGGCTCGGCGTCGGCGGCTCGACGACAGCGGCATTGCCGGTCGCAAGATCTATCTTCGCGATGTAGTTGCCGGCGAGCGAGGCGTACCAGACGTCGCCCTTGGGCGTGACGGTGATGCCGTAGGGGCCCATGCCCTTCGGCGCCTTGAACACCGTCATCTCGCCGGATTTTGGCGCGAGCCGGCCGTAATAGCCGGACTGTCCGGTGAACCAGTAGATGCCGGCCTTGTCGAACACGCCGGTGTTGAGGTTGGCGGAGGCGAACTTTTCGGGCAGGCGGAACAGCGTGACCTTGAGGTCGGAAGGGTCGACGCGGGCGATCGCATTCTGGCCGCCTTCGGTGATCCAGGGCGCGCCGTCGGGGCCGATGGTCACGCCGTGCGGGGCCGCGCCCTGGCCGAGGCTGACGGTCTTATAGCTGCCATCGTTCGGATCGAGCCTGCCGAGCAGGCCCTTTCCCTGGGCCGTAAACCAGACCGTGCCATCAGGGGCTGGAGCGAGGTCGTGCAGACCGATGCCGGAGCTGACGGGGAAGTATTTTGTCCGGAACGGGCCTTCCTGCGCAAAACTTGGGCGGGCCGCGAATAGGGCGGCGCTCGAGGCAAGAAACTGGCGGCGATTCATGGCGTTACCCCGACTGTTTCAGATTGAGGGTTTGCGCGCGGACCAGGTGCCGTCAAGCTTAGTCCCGGACGCTTCACGCGTCAGTCGAAGCACGCCGTCCAAGCGTTCACATTTGCTTGCGCTCCGTGTAAGACCCGCGGCACCGATCAGCCCTAACGAACGGAAGTGCACATCATGACCGCCATCATCGACATCATCGGCCGCGAAATTCTCGATAGCCGGGGCAATCCCACCGTCGAGGTCGACGTCGTGCTGGAAGATGGCGCGCTTGGCCGTGCTGCCGTGCCGTCCGGCGCCTCCACCGGCGCCCATGAGGCGGTGGAACTGCGCGACGGCGACAAGGCCCGCTATCTCGGCAAGGGCGTCACCAAGGCGGTCGGCGCCGTCAACGGTGAGATCTTCGAAGCCCTGAGCGGTCTCGATGTCGAGCAGCAGGCCCAGCTCGACCAGATCATGATCGACCTCGATGGCACGCCGAACAAGAGCCGATTGGGCGCCAACGCCATCCTCGGCGTCTCGCTCGCCTGCGCCAAGGCGGCCGCGAACTCGCTCGACATGCCGCTCTACCGTTACGTCGGCGGCACCTCGGCGCGCCTCTTGCCGGTGCCGATGATGAACATCATCAATGGCGGCATGCACGCCGACAACCCGATCGACTTCCAGGAGTTCATGATCCTCCCCGTGGGCGCGTCGTCGTTCGCCGAAGGCCTGCGCTACGGCGCCGAGGTCTTCCATACGCTGAAGTCGGAGCTCAAGAAGGCCGGCCACAACACCAATGTCGGCGACGAGGGCGGCTTTGCCCCGAACCTGCCGTCGGCGGACGCCGCGCTCGAATTCGTCATGAATGCGATCGACAAGGCCGGCTACACGGCAGGGACCGACATCGTCATCGGCCTCGACTGCGCCTCGACCGAGTTCTTCAAGGACGGCAAATACGTCTATGAAGGCGAGGGCAAGACCCGTTCGATCTCCGAACAGGCCAAGTACCTTGCCGACCTCGTCTCGCGCTATCCGATCGTGACCATCGAGGACGGCATGTCGGAAGACGACATGGACGGCTGGAAGGAACTCACCGACCTCGTCGGCAAGAAGTGCCAGCTCGTCGGCGACGATCTCTTCGTCACCAACGTCAAGCGCCTCGCCGAAGGCATCAAGGCGGGACGTGCCAACTCGATCCTGATCAAGGTCAACCAGATCGGCACGCTGACCGAGACGCTCGCCGCCGTCGAGATGGCGCACAAGGCCGGCTACACCTCGGTGATGTCGCACCGTTCCGGCGAGACCGAGGATTCCACCATCGCCGATCTCGCGGTCGCCACCAATTGCGGTCAGATCAAGACCGGCTCCCTTGCGCGTTCAGATCGCACCGCCAAATACAACCAGCTCCTGCGCATCGAGCAGCAGCTCGGCAAGCAGGCGCTCTATGGCGGCAAGGCGGCATTGAAGGCGCTGGCATAAGCCAGCGTCTCGACAAAACAGGGGAGGATCGACATGAGCGACGGCAACACCGGCCTGCAACTGCGTTCGCTGATCAAGAAGAGCGGTGAACTCGAGATCTCGCTTCTGGACGTGCCAACCCCCGAACCCGGCCCGGACGAAGTCGTCGTCCGCGTCGAGGCGGCGCCGATCAATCCGTCCGACCTCGGGCTCCTGATCGGGGCAGCCGATATGAGCACGGCGAAGGCTTCTGGCGGCAAGGATGCCCCCGTCATCACCGCGAAGGTGCCGGAAGGCGCGATGCGGGCGATGGCAGGCCGGCTCGACGAGTCCATGCCGGTCGGTAACGAAGGCGCGGGCGTCGTGATCAGGACCGGCTCGTCGGATGCAGCGAAGGCGCTGATGGGCAAGACCGTCGCCATGATCGGCGGCGCGATGTACACTCAGTATCGTACGTTGAAAGTGCGCGAGTGCCTGCCGCTGCCCTCAGGCACCACGCCGGCGGAAGGCGCCTCCTGCTTCGTCAATCCGCTCACGGCGCTCGGCATGACCGAGACTATGCGGCGTGAGGGTCACAAGGCGCTGGTGCATACCGCGGCCGCCTCCAATCTCGGCCAGATGCTGAACAAGATCTGCATCAAGGACGGCATCCCGCTGGTCAACATCGTTCGCAGCAAGGAGCAGGCCGACATCCTGCACAAGATCGGCGCCAAATACGTCGTCGATTCCACCGCGCCGAGCTTCCTCGGCGATCTCACCAATGCGCTGGTCGAGACCGGCGCCACCATTGCCTTCGACGCCATCGGCGGCGGCAAGCTCGCCGGTGACATCCTCAACTGCATGGAAGTCGCGATCAACAAGACCGCGAAGGAATACAGCCGTTACGGCTCCAACGTGCACAAGCAGGTCTATGTCTACGGCGGGCTCGATATCCGCCCGATCGAACTGCCGCGCGGCTTCGGCATGGCCTGGGGCGTCGGCGGCTGGCTGCTGTTTCCGTTCCTGATGAAGATCGGGCAGGCGGACGGGGCCAAGCTGCGCCAGCGCGTGGTCGACGAACTGAAGACCACGTTTGCCAGCCACTACACCAAGGTGGTGTCGCTTCAGGAGGCGCTCGATCCCGCCAATATCGCGGTCTATGCCAAACGCGCCACCGGCGAAAAATTCCTCATCAACCCAAATAAATAATCGCGACGTGCGACGGCACGTCACCGAAAGAAGGTCTTGCCTTCTGAGCGAAGCGGGAGATTATTCCGCCGCCATTTGAAAGCGGAAAACCGCAAGGCGCTCAGAAGGGGACCTCTCCATGACCGATCTCAATCGCCGTCATCTGCTCGCAGGCGCCGCCGCCGTCGGTGCGGCTGCCGTAACCGGCCTCCGGCCGACCATTGCCAATGCCGCAGTGCCGCAAGCCGGGACGCAGGCGCCGGGCTTCTATCGCTACAAGGTCGGCAGCTACGAGTGCACCTCGATCAATGACGGCGCGCGCACGTTCCCGATGCCGGACAAGTTCGTCGTCAACGCGCCGAAGGAGGAAGCGCTGGCCGCAGGCGAGGCTGCCTACATGCCGAAGGGCATGGTCACGGTGCCGTTCAATCCGCAGCTCATCAACACGGGCTCCAAGCTCGTGCTGATCGATACCGGCAACGGCGTTGCCAATCTCGAGCCGAGCAAGGGCGCGGTCGGTCGCACGCTGCAGAACCTCCAGGCCGCCGGCATCGACCCCAAGAGCATCGACGTCGTGCTGCTCTCGCATCTGCATCCTGATCATACCAATGGCATTCGTCTCGCCGACGGCGCGCTCGCTTTCCCGAATGCGGAGATCATGGTGCCGGGCAAGGATTGGGAGTTCTGGACCAGCGAGGACAACGCCGCCAAGGCCGAGTCCAATCCGATGATGAAGAACTACTTCGCCAACGTGAAGAAGACGTTTGCCGGCCTCGAATCCAAGGTGACGAAGTACGATTGGGGCAAGGAGGTCGCGCCCGGCATCACCTCGATCGCGACGCCCGGCCACACGCCGGGTCACACCTCGTTCGCGGTGGCGTCCGGCGATGCCAAGGTGCTGATCCAGTCGGATGTCACCAACATTCCGGAATTCTTCGTTCGCAATCCGGACTGGCATGTCGCGTTCGACACGGATGGCCCGCTGGCACAAGCAACCCGCCACAAATTCTACGACATGGCGGCGGCCGAGAAGGCGACCGTGATCGGCTTCCACTTCACCTTCCCTTCGGTAGGTCATGTCGAGAAGGATGACGCCAAATATCGCCTGATCCCGTCGGCGTGGAACCCGACGATCTGAGCCGGGTTGCAGATTTGTACGAAAGATCAGGCCGCCACTTGGCGGCCTGATTGTTTTGGGCGGCTGTTTCAGAAACTCAGCGTTTCCAAATCGATCTGGTCCATGCACTTGCATCCATCGCGCGAGATGGCTTAAGTGCCGCCCCGGCACTCCCGCTCAAGCTCTGAGGACATTCCATGGCCTACAATATCGTCACGATCGCCGGCAGCCTGCGCAAGGACAGCTTTTCGCTGAAGATCGCCAATGCGCTTGCCAAGCTGGCGCCGGCCTCCCTCAAGCTCGAGGTCATCACGCCGGCTGGCGTCTCGTTCTTCAACCAGGACCTCGAGGGCGCGCCGCCGGCCGACTGGTTGTCTTTCCGCGAAAAGATCCAGAAGTCGGACGGCGTTATCTTCGTCACGCCGGAATACAATCGCGCGATCCCGGGCGTGCTGAAGAACGCGATCGACGTCGCCTCGCGGCCCTATGGCAAGAGCTCGTTCAACGGCAAACCGGTCGGCATCATCTCGAATTCGCCAGGCCCGCTCGGCGGCGTCAGCGCCGCCAAGACGCTCCAGAACATCCTGCCGGGTATTTCCGGCCCGATCATGCAGCAACCGGAAGCCTATTTGAACGCGGTCGGCGACGCCTTCGATGCCGACGGCAATTTGACCAAGGACTCCCTGAAGCCCGTGCTCCAGGCCTATATCGACGCGTTTGCGGTACACGTGGCGAAGCATCACGGCTGAGGCCGCTCGATCCTTGGCATGCCCGGACAGGCCCGGGCATGCCAATTGGCGGTGGGAGTGGCGGCAATTAGCACGCCCTTAACCAACCTGTCCCATCTTCCCAGGATGGTCTCCCGCGCGCGCCTGAAATCGATCCTGACCGGTCTCGCCCTCTATGCGATGGCGGCCGCAATCGTCGGCTATTTCGGCGTCAACGCCTATACCGGCAAATACGGCCTCAACGCCCGCCAGGAGCTCGACCAGGAGATCGTTGCGCTGACCAGCGAGCTGGCGCAGCTCAAGCGCGAGCGTGCCAGGAGCGAGCAGCGCGTTTCGCTGCTGCGCTCTGCGAAGATCGATCCCGACATGCTGGACGAGCGGGCGCGCTTCCAGCTCGACTACGTCAATCCGCGCGATCTCGTCCGGATGATCCCGGCGAACTAACGCACGTCCGCGCTGGCGACGCGCCTTCGCGAGCACGCAGCCTGTTACTGATTCCATCGATCCGGCGCGATCGGGACAAGCGCGAAGCGCGTTGCCGTCGTGCGGATGACGTCAGCATGTCTGCTATCTGGTACTCCACACACCATAGCGTGAGTGACCGGAGCTAATGTTGCCCGATCAGCGCCAAACATTGTGCAATATTTCGACCACGTTGCGGTGCGGCATAACGAAACTTGCGCCGCATCGCCGCGGTGCTTTCCAAGGGCGTTTGAGTTGGGTTAGAGAGGGCTGAAGTTTTCTCTGACCCGGAATTCCCATGGCCGCACCCAAGAAAGCCGCCGCAAGCACTGCACAGGACAAGACCGACGGCGGTTCGCCTCCGGAATTCAGCAGGGAGCAGGAGCTCAAGGCGCTCCGCGACATGCTCCTGATCCGGCGGTTCGAGGAAAAGGCCGGCCAGCTCTACGGCATGGGCGCGATCGGCGGCTTCTGCCATCTCTATATCGGCCAGGAGGCTGTGGTGGTCGGAATGCAGATGGCCCTGAAGCAGGGCGATCAGGTCATCACCGGCTATCGCGATCACGGCCACATGCTCGCCACCGGCATGGAGGCCAACGGCGTCATGGCCGAACTCACGGGCCGCCGCGGCGGCTATTCCAAGGGCAAGGGCGGCTCCATGCACATGTTCAGCAAGGAGAAGCACTTTTACGGCGGTCACGGCATCGTCGGCGCCCAGGTCTCGCTCGGCACCGGGCTTGCTTTCGCCAACAGCTATCGCAGCAACGGCAATGTCAGCGTCGCCTATTTCGGCGATGGCGCGGCCAATCAGGGCCAGGTCTATGAGAGCTTCAACATGGCGGAGCTGTGGAAGCTGCCGGTGATCTATGTCATCGAGAACAACCGCTACGCCATGGGCACTTCGGTCTCGCGCGCCTCGGCGCAGCAGGATTTCTCCAAGCGCGGCGCCTCCTTCAACATTCCCGGCCAGCAGGTCGACGGCATGGACGTCCGTGCCGTCAAGGCCGCCGGCGACGAGGCGGCGGCATGGTGCCGCGCCGGCAAGGGCCCCTTCATTCTGGAGATGCAGACCTACCGCTATCGCGGCCACTCGATGTCCGATCCCGCAAAGTACAGAACGCGCGAGGAGGTCGAGAAAGTCCGCCACGACCAGGATCCGATCGAGCAGGTGCGCAACCGCCTGTTGGCCGCCAAGGTCAGCGAGCAGGATCTGAAGGCGATCGACGCCGAGGTGCGCGACATCGTCAACGCGTCCGCCGATTTCGCCCAGCATGATCCCGAGCCGGATGCCGCCGAGCTCTGGACCGACATTTACCGCTGAACGCGCGCAAGCTTTCTTTTGGAGCCGATATGCCAATTCAAGTGCTGATGCCCGCGTTGTCGCCCACGATGGAGAAGGGCAACCTTTCCAAATGGCTGAAAAAAGAGGGTGAGACGATCAAGTCCGGCGATGTCATCGCCGAGATCGAGACCGATAAAGCGACCATGGAGGTCGAGGCGACCGACGAGGGTACGCTCGGCAAGATCCTGATCCCCGAGGGAACCGCCGACGTTGCCGTGAACACGCCGATCGCGATGATTCTGGCCGATGGCGAGAGTGCCGCCGATCTCGCCAAGGCGCCCGCGCCGGCCCAGCAGCAGAGGGCCGCTGAGTCTGCGCCGCCTGCCGGCGCAAAGGCCGAGGCACCCGCGCCCAAGGCTGCGCCGTCCGCGCCGCAGGCCGTCGCCGAGCCAGATCCCGAAGTGCCCGCCGGTACCGAGATGGTGACGCAGACCATCCGCGAAGCGTTGCGCGACGCCATGGCCGAAGAGATGCGCCGCGACCCCGACGTTTTCGTGATGGGCGAAGAGGTCGCCGAATATCAGGGCGCCTACAAGGTCACCCAGGGCCTGTTGCAGGAATTCGGCGCCAAGCGCGTCATCGACACGCCGATCACCGAGCACGGTTTTGCAGGCGTTGGTGTCGGTGCCGCGATGACCGGCCTGAAGCCGATCGTCGAGTTCATGACCTTCAACTTCGCGATGCAGGCGATGGACCAGATCATCAACTCCGCGGCCAAGACGCTCTACATGTCCGGCGGCCAGATGGGCTGCTCGATTGTGTTCCGCGGGCCCAACGGCGCCGCTGCCCGCGTCGCCGCCCAGCACAGCCAGGATTATGCGTCCTGGTATTCCAATGTCCCGGGCCTCAAGGTCGTCGCGCCGTTCTCGGCCGCTGATTACAAGGGCCTGCTCAAGGCTGCGATCCGCGACCCCAACCCGGTGATCTTTCTCGAGAACGAGATGCTCTACGGGCACACCGGCGAAGTGCCGAAGCTCGACGACTTCGTGATCCCGATCGGCAAGGCGCGCATCGTGCGCTCGGGCAGCCACGTCACGATCATCTCGTGGTCGAACGGCATGAGCTACGCGCTGAAGGCCGCCGACGAGCTCGCCAAGGACGGCATCGAGGCCGAGGTGATCGACCTGCGCACGCTGCGTCCGATGGACACCGAGACCATCATCAATTCCGTCAAGAAGACCGGCCGCGCCGTCACAGTGGAAGAGGGCTGGGCCCAGAGCGGCGTCGGCGCCGAAATCGCCGCGCGCATCATGGAGAACGCCTTCGACTATCTGGATGCGCCGGTTGCCCGCGTCACCGGCAAGGACGTGCCGATGCCCTATGCCGCGAACCTGGAGAAGCTCGCGCTGCCCTCGGCAGCCGAAGTGGTCGAGGCCGCCAAAGCCGTCTGCTACAGGTAGGCCATGGCGGGTCCGAAGGAGCAGCCATTGCCACCCGACGTCCTCGACCGCGACGACGCGGTCGAGATTCTGCGCGTGTTCGTGCTGGACGGCGGGTTGTCGATGGCGTTCCAGCGGGCCTTCGACGAGCCCGACATGTGGGGCCTGCTGCTCGTCGATCTCGCCCGTCACGCCGCGCGCGCCTATGCGCGCGAGAGCGAATACACCGAGGAGGATGCGCTGACCCGGATCATCGAGATGTTCCAGGCCGAGATCGAGCGTCCCACCGACACCGGCACCACGACGCCGCGCGGGAAGGGACACTGACCGTGGCGATCGAATCCTATCATTTCGATTTCATGCTGGAGGCGATCCGCGAGGCGGAAGCCTCGATCGCGCAAGGCGGCCTGCCGATCGGCGCCGTGCTGACCCGCGACAACAAGGTCATCGCCCGCGGCCACAACAACCGCGTGCAGGAAAAGAACGTCATCCTGCACGGCGAGATGAGCTGCCTGCGCCAAGCCGGCGTGATCTCGTTCCACGACACCGTCATGTACACGACGCTGTCGCCGTGCTCGATGTGTGCCGGCGCGCTCGCTCTGTTCAAGGTCCAACTGGTGGTGATCGGGGAATCCGTCACCTTCCCGGGCTCCAAGGACATCCTCGACAAGTTCGGCATCCCCTGGATTGATCTTGCGGACGACCGCTCCATCACCATGATGAAGAATTGGCGTTCCAATCCTGCCAATGAGCGCCTGTGGCAGGGCGACATCGGCAACTAAACCTGGTCTGTTCGTCCTCGCTTCCGGGGACGGCATTTTGAGAAGTTCTTCGTGAGGTCAGCATGCCCATCAACATCCTGATGCCCGCTCTTTCGCCAACGATGGAGAAGGGCAACCTCGCCAAATGGCTGAAGAAGGAAGGCGACAAGGTCAAATCCGGCGACGTCATTGCCGAGATCGAGACCGACAAGGCGACCATGGAGGTCGAGGCCATCGACGAGGGCACGATCGCCAGGATCCTCGTGCCCGAGGGCACGCAGGATGTCCCCGTCAATGACGTGATCGCGGTGCTGGCCGGCGAGGGCGAGGACGTGAAAGCGGCAGGTGCCGCCAAGCCCAGCGCGTCGGCCGCACCTCCGAAAGCTGCCGAAGCACCGGCGCCAGCGCCTGCCGCGCCCAAGTCTGCGCCGCCCAAGGCTGCGCCGCCGCCCGCCGCTACTCCCGCGGCGAAAGCTGCCGCCGCACCGGCTGCGCAGGGCAACGGCCATGGCGGCCGCGTGTTCTCCTCGCCGCTGGCGCGTCGTCTCGCCAAGGACGCCGGCGTCGATGTTGCGATGGTGACCGGCACCGGCCCGCACGGTCGCGTCGTCGCGCGCGACGTCGAGCAGGCCAAGTCCGGCAAGGGCCTCAAGGCACAAGCGGCGACGACGTCCGGCGCGCCCTCGATCGCGCCGACCATGTCGGACAAGCAGATCCTATCGCTGTTCGAACCGGGCTCTTACGAGGTCGTCCCGCATGACGGCATGCGCCGCACGATTGCGCAGCGTCTGACCGCGTCGATCCAGAACGTCCCGCACTTCTACCTCACCATCGACTGCGACATCGGCAAGCTGCTTGCCGCACGCGAGGAGATCAATGCGGCTGCTCCCAAGGACAAGGAGAAGAAGCCGCTCTACAAGATCTCGGTCAACGACTTCGTCATCAAGGCGATGGCGGTCGCGCTCCAGAAAATCCCGAACTGCAATGTGAGCTGGACCGAATCCGGCATGGTCAAGCACCACCATTCCGACGTCGGCGTTGCGGTGGCGATGCCCGGCGGCCTGATCACGCCGATCATCCGCAAGGCCGAGACCAAGACGCTCTCCACCATCTCCAACGAGATGAAGGATTTTGCGACACGCGCCCGCTCGCGCAAGCTGAAGCCCGAGGAGTACCAGGGCGGCACCACGGCTGTCTCCAACCTCGGCATGTTCGGCATCAGCCACTTCACCGCCGTGATCAATCCGCCGCATGCGACCATCCTCGCGGTCGGCACCAGCGAGGAGCGGCCTGTGGTGCGCGGCGGCAAGATCGAGATCGCGAACATGATGAGCGTGACCTTGTCCTGCGATCACCGCGCCATCGACGGCGCGCTCGGCGCCGAGCTGATCGGTGCCTTCAAGCAACTGATCGAAAATCCCGTCATGATGATGGTGTGACGAGAAAATTCGCGTCGTCATTGCGAGCGAAGCGAAGCAATCCAGGGCGTGACCGGCAGACTGGATTGTTTCGTCGCAAGAGCTCCTCGCAATGACGGTCTCGAACATTGAGGCCGGTTGAACGGGAACGAACGCAAAGCATGGCCGATACATCCTTCGACATCATCATCATCGGCTCCGGTCCCGGCGGCTATGTCACCGCGATCCGCGCCGCCCAGCTCGGCTTCAAGGTCGCGATCGTCGAAAAATCCTATCTCGGCGGCATCTGCCTGAACTGGGGCTGCATCCCGACCAAGGCGCTGCTGCGCTCGGCCGAGATTTACCACTACATGCAGCACGCCGGGGATTACGGCCTGTCGGCGGAGAAAGTGTCGTTCGACCCGAAGGCGGTGGTGCAGCGCTCGCGCGGCGTCTCGAAGCGGCTGAACGACGGCGTCGGCTTCCTTATGAAGAAGAACAAGGTGAGCGTGATCTGGGGCGCCGCATCGATCGACGCGCCCGGGAAAGTCACCGTGAAGAAGTCCGACGTCGAGGGCCCGAAGGGTACGCTGGGCGAGGGGACGTATCAGGCCAAGCACATCATCGTCGCGACCGGTGCGCGGCCGCGCGTGCTGCCGGGGCTCGAGCCCGACAAGAAGCTGATCTGGACCTATTTCGAGGCGATGGTGCCCGAGCGGATGCCGAAGTCGCTGCTGGTGGTCGGCTCCGGCGCGATCGGCATCGAGTTCGCCTCGTTCTTCCACACCATGGGCTCCGACGTCACCGTGGTCGAGGTGCTGCCGCAGATCCTGCCCGTCGAGGATGCCGAGATCGCAGGCCTTGCCCGCAAGCGCCTCGAGAAGCAGGGCATCAAGATCATGTCCTCCACCAAGGTCACGAAGCTGGAGAAGAAGGCCGACAGCGTCGTCGCCACCATCGACGACGGCAAGGGCAAGCCTGTCACGACCGAGTTCGAGCGGGTGATCTCGGCAGTCGGCGTCGTCGGCAACATCGAAAATCTCGGTCTGGAAAAGCTCGGCGTCAAAACCGACCGCGGCTGCATCGTGATCGACGGTTACGGCAAGACCAACGTCCCCGGCATCTATGCCATCGGCGACGTCGCGGGGCCTCCGATGCTCGCGCACAAAGCCGAGCATGAAGGCGTGATCTGCGTCGAGGCGATCAAGGGCCTGCACCCGCATCCGATGGACAAGAACCTGATCCCGGGCTGCACCTATTGCCAGCCGCAAGTGGCCTCCGTCGGCCTCACCGAAGCCAAGGCCAAGGAGGGTGGCCGCGAGATCCGCGTCGGCCGCTTCCCCTTCGTCGGTAATGGCAAGGCGATCGCGCTCGGCGAGGACCAGGGCCTGGTCAAGGTGATCTTCGACAAGAAGACCGGCCAGCTCCTCGGCGCCCACATGGTTGGTGCCGAGGTCACCGAGCTGATCCAGGGCTACGTCGTCGCCATGAATCTGGAGACCACGGAAGAAGAGCTGATGCACACGGTATTCCCGCATCCGACGCTGTCGGAGATGATGAAGGAAGCCGTGCTGGATGCCTATGGCAGGGTGTTGAATATCTGACTGCCGCCAAAGAGACCGTTCGCAAAATAAGAAGGAAACCAGCCCATGCAGGACAACGACAACCTCACCATCGAGCGCCCGAGCTTCGTCACCCATCTCGAATGCGCGATGGAAGGCGATCATTACGCCGCCGATCAGGTCCACAATCTCTCCAAGGCCGGCAAGCCGCTGCTCGTGCGTTACGACCTCGCGGGCGTGAAGAAGGCGCTGACCAAGGACGCGCTCGCCCAGCGCCCCGCCGACATGTGGCGCTACCGCGAGCTGCTGCCGGTGCGCAAATGCAAGGACATCGTCTCGCTCGGCGAGGTCACGACGCCGCTGATCCGGCTGCCCAAGCTCGGCGCCAAGCTCGGCGGCGGGGAGATCATCGTCAAGGACGAGGGGCGGCTGCCGACCGGCTCGTTCAAGGCGCGCGGCCTGGTCATGGCAGTGTCGATGGGCAAGGCGCTGGGCATCAAGCACATGGCGATGCCGACCAACGGCAATGCCGGCGCGGCGCTCGCGGCCTATGCGACCTCCTGCGGCATCAAGACCACGATCTTCTGCCCGGCCGATACGCCGGAGGTGAATGTGAGCGAGATCGAGCTTCAGGGCGCGACCGTCTACCGCGTCAACGGCTATATCGACGATTGCGGCAAGATCGTCGGCGAGGGCAAGGCGAAAGTCGGCTGGTTCGACACCTCGACCTTGAAGGAGCCGTACCGCATCGAAGGCAAGAAGACGATGGGCCTCGAGCTCGCCGAGCAGCTCGGCTGGGACGTGCCCGACGTGATCTTCTATCCGACCGGCGGCGGCACCGGCCTGATCGGCATGTGGAAGGCGTTCGACGAGCTCGAGAAGATCGGCTTCATCGATAGCAAGCGCCCGCGCATGGTCGCAGTGCAGGCGTCGGGCTGTGCGCCGATGGTGCGCGCCTACGAGGCCGGTACCGAGCATGCGACGCGCTGGGAGGATGCTCACACCATCGCTTCGGGCATCCGCGTGCCGCAGGCGATCGGCGACTTCCTGATCCTGCGCGCGGTGCGCGCGAGCAAGGGTTTTGCGATCGCGGTCGACGACGACAAGATCTCGTCGGCGCTGAACGAGGTCGCGCGCGAGGAGGGGCTGCTATTGTGCCCCGAAGGCGCCGCGACCTACGCCGCCTACAAGGAGAGCCTCGCCGACGGCCGTGTCAGCAAGACCGACCGCGTGATGCTGTTCAACTGCGCTACCGGCCTGAAATACCCGCTGCCGAAGGTCGACCGCACGCTCGATCGCCACAAGCCGATCGACTATTCGCAGTTCTAGCGCGTCATTTCGTCTCTTTGCGAACGATCCCTCTTCCCGTACGCGGGAAGAGACAAAAAAATAACAATGTCATCGCTGGGAGAACACAATGAAGGCCGCTTGGGCTGCGCTGGTTGCTATTCTCGCTGTTGGAGGCGCCGCGCGCGCCGACGATTATCCTTCACGTCCCATCACCATCATCGTTCCCTTCGCCGCCGGCGGGCCGTCGGATGCGATGGCACGGGTGCTTGCCGAGCGGATGCGAACTTCGCTCGGCCAGGCCCTGGTGATCGAGAACGTCACCGGCGCCGGCGGGTCGATCGGCGTCGGCCGCGCCGTGCAATCGCCGCCGGACGGCTACACGATCTCCTTCGGCCATCTCGGCACCCACGTCGCCAACGGCGCCGTCTACAAGCTCAACTACGATCTCGTCACTGACCTCGAACCCGTGGTGCTGCTGCCGAGCAACCCGATGATCGTCGTCAGCAAGAACGCGGTGCCCGCGACCTCGCTGAAAGAGCTGATTGAATGGCTGAAGTCGCGGCCGTCGCCGGCAACCGCGGGCACGGCCGGCGCGGGGTCCGGCAGTCACATCGCCGGGGTCTATTTCGAGAGCGTCTCCGGTATCAAGCTGCAATACGTGCCGTATCGCGGCACCGCGCCCGCCCTGAACGATCTCATCGCCGGCCAGATCGACGTCATCGTCGACCAGACCTCCAACTCCATCAACCAGGTCCGCGCCGGCACCATTCGCGCCTACGCCATCACCGACGACAAGCGCCTGTCGTCGGCACCCGACATCCCGACCACGGCGGAGGCCGGGCTGAAGGGTTTTAGCATGACGCTGTGGTCCGGCCTGTGGGTGCCGAAGGGTACGCCGAAGGCAATCGTCACCAAGCTCAATGCCGCAGCCGTGGAAGCGCTGAACGATCCCGCCGTGAAGAAGCAGCTGGAAAGTCAGGGCCTGGAGATGACGCCGCAGGATCAGCTCACGCCCGAAGCACTTGGCGCGCGTCAGAAAGCCGAGATCGCGAAATGGTGGCCGATCATCAAGGCCGCGAACATCAAGGTGGATTGAGGGGCGGTGTCTGCGTTCCGAGCGCAACACCCACAGACCTCATCCTGAGGAGGCATCGCGGCCGTCTCGAAGGATGCGCCGCAACCGAGAGCGGGGTCTTCACCCTTCGAGACGCCTGCTTCGCAGGCTCCTCAGGATGAGGGGATAGAGCGGATGCAAACGGATTTCACTCCGTTCCCGTAAATCCCACCGGCGTCGCCACGGCCGCCGCATCCTTGGTCACCACGCGCTGATCGCTCTTGCCGGCGACCATGCCGCTGCCCTCGAACCGGGCGCGATAGACCAGCACGTTTTCAATCACGCGCTGGACGTAGTTGCGCGTCTCCGACAGCGGGATGCGCTCGACCCAGTCGACCGGATCGACCTTGGGATCGCGGGGATCACCGCGTGCCTGCACCCATTCGCGCACGCGGCCACGGCCGGCATTGTAGCCGGCGAAGGTCATGATCTGGTTGCCGCGGTATTCCGAGAGAAGTGCGCTGAGCTCGGCCGCCCCCATCTGCGTGTTGTAGACGGGATCGGAGACCATCTTGTCCCAGTCATAGGTCACGCCGAACCGCTTGGCGGTATCGCGGCCGGCTTCCGGCGTCACCTGCATCAGCCCGACTGCGTTGGCCGCCGACTTGTCGCGCTGGTCGAACGAGCTTTCGGTGCGCGCCACCGAATAGATCACGCTGGTCTCGATCGCAGGCGCCACCTGCTTGTGCTCGGGAATGCCGATGGTGGGGAAGGCGTAGTGGTCGAGCGCAAGCCCGCGCGCCAGCGCTGATTTGCCGACCTCCAGCATGACCCGCGCGTCTTTGTGCCGGCCGGCGAGCTCGCCGAGCGCTTCGAGCGCCGCGACGTCGGTGCTCTCCTTGGCGAAATCCTCGGCGTAGTAATACACCATGTCGCGCTCATTGACGCCGTAGAGCATGTCGGCGGCGCGCACGCGTTCGTCCGTGGGCGGTGTATCAGCCGCGGCCAGCACGGGCGAGGGCGCGCGCAGCTCGATCCGGTCAAGGCCGAGTTTGGCGCGGGCGAGCTGTCCGTAATAGGCGGTCGGATAGCGCGCCGCCGTCTGATAGCTCAGGCGCGCATCGGCCGTTGCGTTCATCGCCTCGGCGGCGCGGCCGCGCCAATAGTTGGCCCGCGACAGCGCGATCGGATTGGCCGAACCTTCGTCGATCGCGGCGAAATGCATCATCGCCGCCCTGGGATCGTCGAGATAGCGCAGCGCGATCCAGCCGCACATGAAGTGATAGTCGACGCGATAGACTTCCATCGCGGGGACGGCCGCCGAGCGCACCACGTCATAGGCGGTTTTGAACTTGCCTTGGTCGAGCAGCTTTCGCGCAAGCAGGCGGCGCTCGCGCCACCAGGCGTCGGTGTCCTGAGCCGCCATCGTATCGGGCGCGGCGGCCAGGATCACCTCGGCGGCGTCGTCGATGCGGTCGTTCTGGAGATGCCATTGCGCGCGGCACAGCACATAGCCGAGATCGCGGCGCGCCTCGGCCGGAACGTCCTCGAGATAGTCCTTGGCCTTGGTGACCTTGCCGGTGACGGCGGCGCAGGCCTTGACGATCGCGAGCGCATCCTCGCCGAGCCGCTTGGCGGCGCGCCGCGCTCCTGCGTAGTCCTTGGCGCCGAGACGCTTGTCCATGCGGGCGCGATGGTCCTCAGCGGTCAGGAGATCGCGGAACGCTTCGTAGGAATCCTCTTCGCTGCGCTCGGACAATTCATCCGTGCGCCAGGCCTCACGCACCAGACGTGCGGCCCTGTCGCTGTCGCCCTCCGTCACCAGCACGCGGGCGAGCGCGAACTTGCCCTTGGCGCTGGTCGGCCGGTCCATCGTGAATTTGTGCACCGTCGCCGCGTCGGCCTTCTCCTGCCACAGCCGGGCCTCGGCACGGCGGCGGAGCAGGGCGCTGCTCGGCCAGGCCGGATTGGCGGCCAGGAAGGCGGCGTAGCGCTTGAAATTCGCGGTGCTCTCGGAATGGCGCAGCATGAACCAGTCGGCGAGTTTCTGTCCGGCGGGGTCAATGATGCGGTCGCGCGCCGCGCTCGCATCGTCGGTCTTGCCCTTTCGCGCGAGGTCGATGGCGTCCTTCAACGCGGCGAGATCGCCGGTCAGCGGCGGGACTGCCTGCTTGTCCGAGGGCTCGTCGTCGGACTTCTTGGACTTGCGCTTGGCCTCGGCATGCTTGCCGTGCCGCGCTTTGCCGGCGGAGGCATGGCGCTGCTTGCCGGCTTTCGCTTCATGCGTCTTCTTCGGCGCGGACGATTTGTGACTGCTCTTCGCTGCCAGCTCATTAGGAATGAAGGCCAAAGCGGCCACGGCAACGACACACGCGAGCGAGCGTAGGCACTGGTTCATTCGATGGTCCCCCCGCGAAACCACTACAAACCAAGGTCCGCGACGACATGCGGCTTGAGAATCAAGGACGACACCAAAACGATGCCACCACATCGTTTCGCATTCCTCACGCTCGTTCAACAATGCGGCAAAATACGGATCGGGAACGCGGGAACTTCCGAAACGCCGGAAAAGGCCGCATTTTTAACCTTCTCGGGGTTCGCGTGACGGTTGCGCACAGCTCACGGCGTCGCGAATGGCCAGATTGCGCGTGTTCCCCCGTCAAATCCGGTGTACTGAGTTCCCTCAAGCCATCCTTTCAGCCTTTGCTCCGTACCCATGCCACTTTTCAACCAGTCGATCCGGCGCAAGATCGTCGGCATCGCCCTCGGATTGATCGTCCTGATGCTGGTCACCTCGATCCTGTCGATGGTGATGTCGAGCCAGGTCGGTGTCCTGCTCAACGAGCTGACCGATCGCTACATCCCGGCCTATGGCCATCTGGCACGCGCCAACATCCGCTCGCTGGAACGGGCACTGGCATTGCGGCGCATGGTCATGACCAAGATGCAGTCGCCGTCGGACGAAGAGGCCTATGCGGCGCGCCTTCGCGACTTCGAGGAAACCGACCGCAGGATCGAGGAGGAGGCCGAAAGCGCGCGCAAGCTCATCAACGCGATTATCGACGATCCCAGAACGGCCTCCGATAATGCCGCGCTGGCGCGGATCGAGACCCGCATCGAGACCGCCGTCGCCGAGCTGCGCCGTGACCTGAACGAGGACCACGCAAAACTCCTTAAGCAGGTCGATGGCAAACAGATGACGGAAGCGCGCGGCACGCTGGAACATCTCGATCTGTTGCGCGATCAGTTCAATCAGCAGATCGATGCGATCCGCGCCGACATGCTGAAGCAGGTATTTGCCAGCACATCGCAGGTGATCGGTCGTCAGCGTCAGGCGATGATCATTTCGGGCATCGTGACCTTGCTCGCGGCGATCGTCGGATTCGCTTTTGCGCTGCTGGTCAGTAGCGGCATCACGCGTCCGGTGCGGCTGTTGCTGGCTGGCACCCGCGAGGTCGAGGCGGGCCGGTTCGACAAGACCATCACTGTCTCGACCCAGGACGAGATCGGCGAGCTCGCCGCCGCCTTCAACCGCATGATCGAGCAGTTGCGGCACAACGAGCGCATCCGCGAGACCTTTGGCCGCTACATCGATCCCAAGGTGGTGCAGGGCCTGATCGACCGGCCGGAAGTCGCCATCGACGGCCAGCGCCGGGTCATGACCATCATGTTCTGCGACATGAGCGGCTTCACCTCGATGAGCGAAGGCATGACCCCGCGCGGCCTGGTCAAGGTGATGAACCACTATTTCACGGTGATGTCCGGCCCGATCAGGAGCAACCGCGGCATCATCGACAAATATATCGGCGACGCCATCATGGCCTATTGGGGCCCACCTTTCATCGAGGAGGACGAGCCGGCGCTGCTCGCAGGCCTTGCTGCCATCGACATGGTCGATCAGGTGCCGGCGCTGCAGCAGCAATTGCCGGATCTGCTCGGCATCCGCGCCATGCCCGGGCTTTGCGATCTGCGCATCGGCATCGCCACCGGCGAAGTCCTGACCGGCAGCATCGGCTCCGAGCTGATGATGAGCTTTACCGTGATGGGCGATGCCGTGAACCTTGCCTCGCGCTTGGAGGCCGTCAACAAGACCTATGGCACCCGCATCCTGATCTCGCAGGCGACGGCGGATGCGATCGGCTCGCATCTCGAGCTGCGCGAGGTCGATCGTCTTGCAGTCGCCGGCCAGAGCGCGCCGCAATCGGTCTTCGAGGTGATGGGCCGCGCAGGCGCGCTCACTGCCGCGCATGAGAGCCTGCGTTCGCACTACGCCGAAGGCCTCGCCGCCTATCGCGCCCGGCGCTTCGACGAGGCGCGTGCCGCCTTCAACGCGGCGCTCGAAGCCGTCCCCGGCGATGGCCCCGCGCGCGCTCTGCTCGCCCGCCTGACGCAGTTCGAGGTCAATCCGCCGGACGAGAGCTGGAACGGCGCCTGGCGGCTGCAGCAGAAATAGCCGGCCGCGGGAAAAATTGTTTCTACTCGATAACGATGTTCGCCGTGACCTATTTCCCGGGCTTAGGTTTGATGTCCTTGAGGCGTTTGATGGGGATACGCCGATGACTGAACTTGAGGACAGGCTGGAGCGGTTCGAGACGCTCACCGCGGAATGCGAGTTGATCGCCAAGCTCGCCACCGACCGCACCAAGCGGGAATTTTATCTGAAGCTTTCGGAGCAGTATCGCCAGTTGGCGCTGGATATGCGTCAGGCGATCGCGACCAAGGCTGCGGCCTGACGCCGGCTGCAATCCGTTCTTAACACTTGGCGCGCATCCTACATGTCGATGCGGGGACGCTTGCTGTGCTTCTCCGCTGTGGGAATGCCGGGGCACGTTGCGATGCAGCGCGCCTTGTAAACATTGTTTTGTCGTGCCTCACAGGGCGATCCCATGCGGCTCCTTGCGATGATGATCCTTGCGCTCATGACGGCAGCCTGCAATCAGGAGCAGGACATCACCGGCTCGACCCCGGTCTGCGCAATGCGGAACTACACCTCCTACAATTCCCGCGACATGAACCAGTGCGTTGCCGCCTGCAAGGCGTGCGACCACGGCAACACGGTCACTTGCAGCACCTCTTGCACCCTCAAGGGTGCGCGCTGAGCTGCTCGGCTTCCTGGATTTAAGAGGCCGCCGTGACCTTGAAGGTGTTTTGGCACCGGAACGATTCACTTGGGTCCCGCGACGTCACCGCGGCCTGGGCTCAGGCCCAGCGCCCAAGAGGACGGGCGTAGCCCGCCCGTTTAGGGACAAGAGGCGAGGACAAGAGGGCGAGCGTAGCTCGCCGTTCGGCCTTCCTCATCAGGAAGTTGGGAATTGCAGCGGGAGGAGGATCCAACCAGTGCAAATGTGCTAGGATCGCCGCCAGGAGTTCATTCATGGCCGATCAGTTCCTGCCGCCCCACGCAGACCGTTTCCGCCTTCACCCGGTCGCGCCGCGACTTGCGCCGATGTTCGGCTTCGCGCTGCTGACCGTGTCATGCGCGCTTGCTAGCTTTGCGTTCGCCTGCGCCACGCCGTTTGCGGCTTTTGCGGTTGTCGCCGCCGCGATGCTGCCGCTGGGTCCGGCGCTGCTCGTCGTTACCGGCGCGTGGCTGGTGAACCAGACCATCGGTTTCGGCGTGCTGCACTACCCCGTTGACGCCAGCACCATCGCCTGGGGCTTTGTCATCGGCGCGGCCGCGCTTCTATCGACCGCCGGGGCGTCGGCCGTGCTTCGCATGCTGCCGCAAGGCCGCACGCCGCTGATGCTGGCGATCGCGCTCGTGGTCGCCTACGTGGCCTACGAGTTCACGCTGTTTGCCGCGACGCCGTTCCTCGGCGGAGAGGGCGCTTTCACCTCTGTCATCGTCACGCGCATTGGGTTGACCAGCGCCGTCTGGCTCGCCGGCCTCGTTGCCGCCTGTGAGATCCTCCGCCTGGTCGATCCGTTCGGCCGTGCGACGCGGAACGCCTAAGCGCCGCGTCCTCGCCAAAGCCGTCGGCATTTCTGTCCCTGCGATCCGCTACTACGAGAGCATCGGTCTTCTGACGGCGCCGGCGCGGCAAGGAGGCCAGCGCATCTACGGCAGCGACGACCTCAGGGCGCTCAGTCTCGTCAGGCATTGCCGCGAGCTCGACTTCTCGATCGACGAGACGCGCGACATCCTCGCATCGGTTCAGCGGCGGCTGCCCTGTAGCGACACCAAGGCTTTTGCGGAGAAGCACCTCGGGTCGATCAGGAAGAGAATTGCGGAGCTGCGCGCGCTGGAGATGACGTTAGCTGCGCTGGTCAGCGGCTGCGAGGCGACGTGCTGCGGGAGTGCCGCGCCGGATTGCGTGATCCCGCAGCCGGGATGCGGGGTCTTGTAACCCGATGGAGCGAAAGCGCAATCCGGGGCCGCTCGCCCGTCATCGGGCACTTGCCGGATCACGCTTGCGCTCCACCGGACCTTGCTGTTTCGCCCCTCTGTCAAGCCGGCGCATCTAAAAAATTCCACTTTACCGAAATTCGGAATTGACGTATGTGTCGTCCATCCCGGCTCACCCTTGAGGGGCGACCATGTGTCGTGATGGTCGTAGAGCCGGGCTTGCGGTGGACGCGACAGCGTCGGGTGCGAGAGGCGTGGGCAGGGCGGATTGCTCTTCGTGAGCCCAGAACTTCGTGCCGACGAGCGGCGCTGTCAGGTTCGTCTCGCCAGTATTCTTCCGGCAATGTCGACAACGCCGGGAGATAATGCGGTGAGCAGCGAGCCGTGCGTACGGCAAAACCGTGTGGTCCTGGCCGTCGTTGCTACGGTCAAGCCTTTGCGGATGCGGCATTCGCGTCAACCGGCGCGGCGTCGCGACTTTCGTGAAGACGAGGGAGGCCAAAAGGAACTCGGCTCCCGGGAGAGCACGGCATACGCCGTAAAGCCACTGCGCAGGGAAGGCCGAGTGATTTGGCTACACCTGTATGCTGCTGTGCGGTTTCCTTGCGCTACATCTTCGCGCAGCGGACCGCGGGTGCCAGCCGGCACCCGGCCTTCCCTGCGCCCTCCTGGACAAGAGGGTGGAGAGATCAAGCAAAGCTCGGGCGAATTGCGCCGCGAGGCTGCGAAGGTGTGACTGGAAGGCAAAGATGAATGCGAAGAAGAACCGCTCTCGTGCCCCGGACGCCGCGCAGCGCCTTGCGTTGCGCTGCAGAGCCGGGGCCCATGCTGCAGAGAATTCGCAGCTTCTGGGTCCCGGCTCTGCGCCGCAACGCTAAGAGGCGTTGCAGCTTGTCCGGGACACGAGAGTGAGCACCGACGATGCCCCTTGCTCCGTCATCGCGAGCGCAGCGACTTGTCCGCCGAAGCTTTAGCGAAGGCGGAAGCAATCCAGAATCTCTCCGCGGAAAGATTCTGATCTCCTACCCAGGATGCGGCGCAGCGCTTCCGGGACACGTGAGTGGTGATGAAGGCGCCGACTCACCCCAGCTGCGCGCCGTCATCTTGCCGAAGTGAGCGCGCGCGCCACCGCCGCAAAATCTGAGGTTGTGGCTTACCTTTCCAGCGAGGGTATCACTGTAGGCTTTTTCCGTGTCCTTCGGGTGACGATTGTGCCGTCCATGCAACACTCATCCCGGATCTAACCCTCATCTCTGTCCGTTCGCATCAACGCCGCTTTTTGGCCACACCTGGACTTGAATAAAATCGCTCTAATGTTTTAGCGGCAGCGGTGGTCCTGAAAGGCGACGGGAAATCCCAAGGTCGATTCAAATCTTGGCTCTGATTTTTCGGGTCTGAAAGGGTTGGCCGGGGAAACTGGTTTGCGATGGACGCAAAGACCGACATCAAGCAGAGGCTGCCGAGCCGTCACGTGACGGAAGGCCCTGCGCGCGCGCCCCATCGCTCCTACCTCTACGCCATGGGTCTCACCACCGAGCAGATCCATCAGCCGTTCGTCGGCGTCGCCTCGTGCTGGAATGAGGCCGCGCCCTGCAACATCTCCCTGATGCGCCAGGCGCAGGCGGTGAAGAAGGGCGTCGCATCCGCAGGCGGCACGCCGCGCGAGTTCTGCACCATCACCGTGACCGACGGCATCGCCATGGGCCATGACGGCATGCGCTCCTCGCTGCCGTCCCGCGAATGCATCGCCGATTCCGTCGAGCTGACGATCCGCGGCCACGCCTATGACGCTCTCGTTGGCCTCGCCGGCTGCGACAAGTCGTTGCCGGGCATGATGATGGCGATGGTCCGCCTCAACGTGCCCTCGATCTTCATCTACGGCGGCTCGATCCTGCCCGGCAATTTCCGGGGCCAGCAGGTCACCGTGCAGGACATGTTCGAAGCCGTCGGCAAGCACTCGGTCGGAGCGATGTCGGACGAGGATCTCGACGAGATCGAGCGCGTGGCGTGCCCCTCGGCGGGTGCCTGCGGCGCGCAGTTCACCGCCAACACGATGGCGACCGTCTCCGAGGCGATCGGCCTGGCGCTGCCGTACTCGGCTGGTGCTCCGGCACCGTATGAAATTCGCGACGCCTTCTGCATGACCGCGGGCGAGCAGGTCATGGCCTTGATCGCTCAAAACATCCGGCCGCGCGACATCGTCACCCGCAAGGCGCTGGAGAATGCGGCCGCCGTGGTCGCCGCGTCCGGTGGCTCGACCAATGCTGCATTGCACCTGCCGGCGATCGCGCACGAGTGCGGCATCAAGTTCGACCTGTTCGACGTCGCCGAAATCTTCAAAAAGACACCATATGTCGCTGATTTGAAGCCAGGCGGCCGTTATGTCGCCAAAGACATGTTTGAAGTAGGTGGCATACCGCTTCTGATGAAGACGCTGCTCGACAACGGATTTCTCCACGGTGACTGCATTACGGTTACCGGTCGAACGATCGCCGAAAATCTCAAAAGCGTGAAATGGAATCCGCACCAGGACGTGGTGCACCCGGCAGATAAGCCCATCACCGTCACCGGCGGTGTGGTCGGTCTGAAGGGCAATTTGGCGCCAGAAGGTGCGATCGTGAAAGTCGCGGGAATGTCCAACCTCAGGTTTACCGGTCCGGCCAGGTGCTTCGACCGTGAGGAGGATGCTTTCGGGGCCGTCCAGAAGCGTACCTACCGCGAAGGCGAAGTCATCGTGATCCGCTACGAGGGGCCGAAGGGCGGTCCCGGCATGCGGGAAATGCTCCAGACCACCGCGGCGCTGACCGGCCAGGGCATGGGCGGCAAGATCGCGCTCATCACCGACGGCCGCTTTTCCGGCGCCACCCGCGGCTTCTGCATCGGCCATGTCGGGCCTGAAGCCGCCATCGGCGGCCCGATCGGGCTGCTCGAGGACGGCGACATCATCGAGATCGACGCGGTCGCCGGGACACTTGACGTAAAATTGAGCGACCAGGAGCTTGCCCAGCGCAAGACCAAATGGAGCGCTCGCGCGACTAACCACACGACGGGCGCGCTCTGGAAATATGCTCAGCAGGTTGGACCGGCGGTCGGGGGGGCAGTGACCCATCCGGGCGGCGCGCACGAGAAACAGTGCTATGCGGACATCTAGGCGTATCATAGTTGCGTTTGTGTTTGGGGCTACCGCGCTAGGCGCGCCGGCGCTCGCCTTCGACGGCGCGCCCGTCAGCCCGAAGGATGCGACCATCCCGGTGGTGACGACCTTGCCGGGCGCAGCGGGCAAGGTGCGCAATGTGCCGCCGGCGGTCGCGACCCAGGAAACCTCGCTCAGCGCCCTGCAATATGCCGCCGAGGGTGGCCACCCCATCGCGCAGTGGAGGCTCGGCCGCATGTACGCCAATGGCGACGGCGTTGCCCAGGACGATGTGCGCGCGTTCGAGTATTTCAGCCGCATCGCCAACGCACATGCCGAGGACAGCCCCTCGGCGCCGCAGGCGCAGATTGTCGCCAACGCCTTTGTCGCGCTCGGTCGCTATTATCTGAGCGGCATCCCGAATTCGAAGGTCAAGCCGGACCAGGAGCGCGCGCGGGAGATGTTCTCCTATGCCGCGTCCTATTTCGGCAACGCGGATGCGCAATACGACCTCGCCCGCCTGTACCTGAAGACACCGGACGCCTCGCGCGAGGATTTCCGCTACGGCGCGCGCTGGCTTGGGCTCGCCGCGCAGAAGGGCCAGCACGAGGCCCAGGCGCTGCTCGGTCAGATGCTGTTCAACGGCGACCGCCTGCCGCGGCAGGCCGCGCGGGGCCTGATGTGGCTGACGCTGGCGCGTGACAGCGCAGGTAGCGACGAGACCTGGATCAAGGAAAACTACAACCGCGCCTTCGCAAAATCGTCCGACGACGACCGCGCCATGTGCCTGCAAATGCTGGAGCAGTGGGTGCAGGGCCGCCGGGAGTGATTGGTTGAGGCGGCCTCACGCCGCCTCGAGATCCAGATCCGCCCACACCGGCACGTGGTCCGACGGCTTCTCCCAGCTGCGCACATAGCTGTCGATGCCGACATTGGCGAGCCGGTCGCTGGCCTGTGGCGACAGCAGCAGATGGTCGATCCGCAGGCCATGGTTCTTCTGCCAGGCGCCGGCCTGGTAGTCCCAGAAGGTGTAGAGCCCGGGCTCGTCAGTGACCGCCCGCAGCGCATCGGTCAGGCCGAGGCCGAGCAGGGACTGAAAACTCTCCCGCGTCTCAGGCTTGAACAGGGCGTCCTCGGTCCAGGCGGCGGGGTTATGGACGTCGCGGACATGCGGGATGACGTTGAAGTCGCCTGCGAGGACCAGTGGCTCCTCGGACTTGAGGCGCTCCTTCGAATACTCAAGAAGCCGCGACATCCATTTGAGCTTGTAGGGATATTTCTCGGTCCCGACCGGATTGCCATTGGGCAGATAGAGGCAGGCGACGCGCAGCACCCCACGCTTCAGAGTGACCACGCCTTCGAGGAAGCGGGCGTGCGCATCCTCGTCGTCGCCGGTCAGCCCTGACTTGGTCTCGTCGAACCGGAGCTTCGAGAGCAGGGCGACACCGTTGAACGTCTTCTGCCCATGGGTGACCACGTTGTAGCCGAGCGCCTCGATCTCCAGCCGCGGGAAGGCCTCGTCGACGCATTTGATCTCCTGGAGGCAGACGATGTCCGGCTGGCACTCCTTCAGCCAGGTCAGGAGGAGGTCGATCCGCTGCCGGACCGAGTTCACGTTCCAGGTGGCAATTCTGATGGGCATGTCGGCGGGCTCCGGGCAGGGGCCATGGTTAGAACAAACTGCAAACGCGCCCGTCAAGGCGCCCGCAAAATCTCCCACAAAATTAACCCGGCTTAAGCCGGGCCTGGGCCATTGATACTGAAAAGGTTTTTCGAATGGGATGGCCGGACAAATCCATGAAGCGAACCGAGCCGCGCGACGGCCTGATCGGCGCGTTCCTGTACTGGCTCGGCGGCTTCGAGATCGAGGACGGCCTGACTGCCGATCTCAGCGAGCGCGAGCTGCGCCGCATCCGCGCCAAGCAGATCGACGCGGTGACCCGGCTGATCCCGATGACGATGGCCGTCACCATGCTCAATGTTGCGGTCGTGCTGGTGCTGTTCTGGGGCCGGGGCTGGAACGATTTCCTCGCAATCTGGGGCATGACCCTCGCCGCCACCGCCTCGCTCGCGGTGCGCGCGTGGCGGCGTTCGCATCGGAACCCGCCGCAAGAGGCTACCGCGCGCGCCGCGCGGCAGATGCTGCGGCAGGCATTTTTCCTGGCCGTGATCTGGGGCACGCTGCCGCTCGCCCTCTTCAGCCGCATCGAGCCGACCAGCCAGCTCGTCCTGGCCTGCCTGATGGTCGGCATGATGTCCGGCGGCGCCTTCACGCTCTCGACCTTCCCGCGCGCCGGCCTCGTCTATCTCGCGACGACAACGATCGCCTGCGCCGGCGCACTGCTGTTGTGCGGCACCGGGCCTTACCTGGTGACGGCGGTGTTCCTGCTGCTGTTCGCGTTCTTCATGGCGCGCAACATCGTCTCACAAGGCAATCTGTTTCTCGGCAATCTCAAGGCCCAGCTCGAGCTCGAGCGCCAGACCGAGATCATTTCGCTGCTGCTGAAGGATTTTCAGGAGAACGCCAGCGACTGGCTGTGGCAGACCGATGCCGAAGGGCATCTGGTCGACGTGCCCGAGCGCTTCGCCGCCGTCGCGCAGCTGCCGCTGCAGCTGCTGAAGGGCTCGCATTTCGCCGACGTGCTCGACATGCTGTGCCCGGAGGACAAAAGCGCGGCCTACAACGTCGTCGGACTGATGGAGCACGCCGAACCGCTGCACGAGATGAACCTCAAGGTCGTTGCCGGCGGCGAGGCGCGGCTGTGGTCGCTTACTGCGAATCCAGCCCACGACCGCGACGGCCAATTCCTCGGCTATCGCGGCTTCGGCCGCGACGTGACCGAGCGCTGGCGCGCGGAAAAGGCCGAGGCCGAGAGCCGCGCCAAATCGGATTTCCTGGCGGTGATGAGCCATGAGATCCGCACGCCCATGAATGGTGTGCTCGGGCTCGCCAGCATGTTGCTGGAGACGAAGCTCGATCCGGAGCAGCACGAGGCGGTCACGTCGATCCGCGAATCCGGCGACAATCTCCAGCGCATCCTCAACGACATCCTCGATCTGTCCAAGCTCGAGGCCGGACGCTTCGCGTTCGAGGCGATCGACTTCGCGCCGCAGGCGCTGGTCGAGACAGTCGCGACCGTCGTGCGCGCGAGCGCCAAGAGCAAGGGGCTCACGGTCAAGGTCGAGCTTGATCCGAACCTGCCGCCGACGTTGCGCGGCGACGTCGCGCGCATCAGGCAGGTGCTGCTCAACCTCGCTTCAAACGCGGTGAAATTCACCGACCAAGGCGAAGTCACGATCGCAGCAGTCTGTCAGGCGCGCCGCGATCTGCTCGCCACTGTCGAATGGAGCGTGACCGACAGCGGCATCGGCATCGCCCCCGGAAAGCTCGGCCAGCTCTTCTCTGACTTTGCGCAGGCCGATGCCTCGATCAGCCGCCGCTTCGGCGGCACCGGGCTGGGCCTGGCGATCTCCCGGCGCATCATCGAGCAGATGGGCGGCACCATCGGCGTCACCTCGACGCCGGGTGAGGGCTCGACCTTCCGCTTCACGCTGGTGCTGCCCTGGAGCGAGGCGCAGGCATCCGACCACCATTCAGACCGCGACGAAGCCGACGATCTGAAGGCGCGTATCGCCGAGCTCGACCGGCCGTTGAAGGTGCTGGTCGCGGAGGACGATGCCGTCAACCGTATGGTCGTCAGCAAGATGCTCGGCGCCTTCGACGTCGAGCTGCGCGTCGTGGCCGACGGCGTCGAGGCCGTCGAGACGGTTGCCGAGAGCAACTATGATGTCGTGCTGATGGACGTGCGCATGCCCGAGATGGACGGCCTTGCTGCGACGCGTGCGATCCGCGCACAGGGCGGGCGCTTCGAAGCCCTGCCGATCGTCGCGCTGACCGCCAACGCCTTCGCCGAAGACGTCAAGATCTGCCGCGAGGCGGGCATGTCCGACTTCCTGGCAAAACCGTTGCGCAAGCCCGCGCTGGTCGCGGCACTGCTGCGCGCGCTGGACGGCCAATTGGTGTCGGAGGACGCACCGCTTCAGCCGGAGCAGATGCCGGTCGAGGCGGACTGGACGGACGAGGAAAGGCAGATCACCGGCGCATAGCCGGCGACGTCAGATCGAGAAGCTGGTCCCGCAGCCGCAGGACGCGGTGGCGTTCGGATTGTTGACGCGGAACGAGGCGCCGATCAGATCGTCGACGAAATCGACCTGCGAGCCCGCCAGGAACGGCTGCGAGGCGGAATCGACCAGCACCACCGCATTGTCCTGCTCGATCACGAGATCGTCGTCGGTGCGGGCACGGTCAATGTCGAACTTGTACTGGAAGCCGGAGCAGCCGCCGCCCTCGACCGAGATCCGCAGCATCGCGCCAGACCCTTCGCCCTTGAGGATCTCCCCAATCCGGCGTGCGGCCTTGTCACTGATGGTCACGTCAGTCGTCATCGTTCGTCTCCGATAGTCCCGCGGTCACACCAAAGGCACCTGAAGGAAGGGCACTTGAAGGTCACTTGCCCAATTCATTTGGTATCCCGGGTGCGGCATAGTTAAGTACCACCATACGCAGAATCAAATGGATAGAGACTAAATTCGCCGTGTCCGTCGGAATGGCTGCCCCCCACGTGCCCTATGCCTGCGATCCCGAGCGCAGCCGCGGCCGGTTGGTTGCGGAACCGCCGAGCCAGACCCGCAGCCCGTTCCGGCGGGATTGCGACCGGGTGATCCATTCCACCGCGTTCCGCCGGCTGAAGTACAAGACCCAGGTGTTCGTGTTCCACGAGGGCGACCACTACCGCACCCGGCTGACCCATTCGCTGGAGGTGGCGCAGATCGCCCGCGCGCTGGCCCGGCAGCTCGGGCTGGACGAGGATCTCACGGAAACCCTCGCGCTCGCCCACGACCTCGGCCATCCGCCCTTCGGGCATGCGGGCGAGCGGGCACTGGACGCCTGCCTGAAGGAGTTTGGCGGCTTCGACCACAACGCCCAGACCTTGCGCGTCGTTGCGGCGCTGGAGCACCGCTATCCTGATTTCGACGGGCTCAACCTGACCTGGGAGGCGCTGGAGGGCATCGTCAAGCACAACGGTCCGCTGACCGATCGCAGCGGCGCGCCGGTCGGGCATTATCGCGAGCACGGCATTCCCGTCGGCATCGCCGACTACATCAAGATCTACGATCTCGAATTGTGGAGCTTCGCCTCGCTCGAAGCACAGGTCGCCGCGATTGCCGACGACATCGCCTATGATGCCCACGACATCGACGACGGCCTGCGCGCCGGCCTGTTTCACCTCGACGACCTCAAGGTGATGCCGTTGACCGCGGAGATCATCGCCGAGACCTCCGCGCATTACCCCGACCTCGAAGACGTCAGGCGCGGCGCCGAACTGGTGCGCGAGCTGATCTCGCACCTGATCGGCGCGGTATTCGCCGAGGCGCAGAAGAACCTTGCCGCCGTCAAACCGCAATCCGCCCAAGACGTGCGCCGGCAGAGCCGGGCGCTGATTGCGTTCCCCGCCGCGGTCGCCGAGGAGGAGGCCGCAATCAAGCGCTTTCTCTATCAGCACATGTACCGCCACAAGCGGGTCATGCGGGTGATGGGCGAGGCGGAACAGATCCTGTTCGACCTGTTCGCCAAATACCTCAAATCGCCCGGCGAGCTGCCGCCGGAATGGCTGGTCGGGGCGGAGGCGGACAATGAAGGCGACCGGGCCCGGCGGATCGGCAATTTCATTGCTGGAATGACCGACCGTTTCGCTCTGACCGAGCACCAGCGGCTCTTTGACTCGACCCCGGATTTGCGTTAGGCGGCGCCCATGCCCGACACATCCTCAGCACTGCACCTGTTCGCCGACGTACTCGCACGCGTGCACGCGGTCTGCCGCGCGCTCGCGACGGAAGCCAACTGGCCCGAGGGTATCGATTTCTCGCGCGTGGTGGTCGAGCCGCCGCGCGACGCCACCCATGGCGACATGGCGACCAACGCCGCCATGGTGCTTGCGAAAGAGGCAAAGGCAAAGCCGCGCGATCTCGCCGAGCAGATCGCCGAGCGGCTGCGTGCGGATACCCTGATCGCCAAGGTGGACGTCGCCGGCCCAGGCTTCATCAACCTGACGCTGAAGCCGGCTGCCTGGGCGGAAGCGCTGCGCACGGTGCTGCGCGAGGGCGCCGATTACGGCCGCGCCCGCGGTGGCTCGAAGGTCAATGTCGAATACGTCTCGGCCAACCCGACCGGGCCGATGCATGTCGGCCATTGCCGCGGCGCCGTGTTCGGCGACGCGCTGGCGAGCCTGCTCGAGTTCGCAGGCCGTGACGTCACGCGCGAATACTACATCAACGACGCTGGCGCGCAGGTCGACGTGCTCGCCCGCTCGGCGTTCCTCCGGTATCGCGAAGCGCTCGGCGAGGACATCGGCGCGATCCCGGAAGGCCTTTATCCCGGCGACTATCTGAAGCCAGTCGGGCAAGCGCTGGTGAAGGAGCATGGCGACAAGCTCCTCGCAATGAGCGAAGCCGCATGGCTGCCGACGGTGCGCGCCAAGGCGATCGCGATGATGATGGACGAGATCAAGGGCGATCTCGGCGCGCTGAACATCCGCCACGACGTGTTCTTTTCGGAGCGCTCGCTGCTGGACCCCGGCAACAACAAGGTCGCCGAGACGATCGATTTCCTGCGCGCCAAGGGCGACATCTATCAGGGCCGCCTGCCGCGGCCTAAGGGCGCTCCGGCCGAGGATTGGGAAGATCGCGAGCAGCTGCTGTTCAAGGCGACGGCCTATGGCGACGACGTCGATCGTCCGCTGATCAAGTCAGACAATTCCTACACCTACTTCGCCGCCGACATCGCCTACCACAAGAACAAGTTCGACCGCGGCTTTGCCGAGATGATCGACGTCTGGGGCGCCGACCACGGCGGCTACATCAAGCGCATGCAGGCGGCGGTGAAGGCGACGACCTCCGGCAAGGGGGCGCTCGACGTCAAGATCGTCCAGCTCGTGAAATTGCTGCGCAACGGCGAGCCGGTGAAAATGTCGAAGCGGAGCGGGGACTTCGTCACCTTGCGTGAGGTGGTGGACGAGGTTGGCCAGGACGCCGTCCGCTTCATGATGCTCTATCGCAAGAACGATGCGGTGCTCGACTTCGACCTCGCCAAGGTCATGGAACAGTCGCGCGACAACCCGGTGTTCTACGTCCAGTACGGTCACGCCCGTGGCCACTCGATCTTCCGCAACGCACGCGCGGAGGTGTTCCCGGAACTCCCCGAGGATACGGAAAAGCGCATCGCATGGCTCGCCGAGTCGGCGATAGAGCGGCTGTCGGACCCGGCTGAGCTCGACCTTCTCAAGCGGCTCGCAATTTTTCCGCGCATGCTGGAAGCGGCCGCAAGCGCCCACGAGCCGCACCGAATTGCCTTCTATCTCTATGATTTAGCCAGCGAATTTCATGCACTTTGGACGAAGGGGCGCGATTTGCCCTATTTACGCTTCATTATCAATAATGATGCACTTCTAACGAAGGCGCGGCTGGCCATGGTCCAGGGCGTCGTCTCTGTCCTGGCATCGGGCCTCGCCATCCTCGGCGTCCATGCTCCGGACGAGATGCGGTAGTTTGGGGCGAACTACTTAAGGGGATTGTTGGGGGTAACCGGCAGAAGCCGGATCGCTTAGACTTGGTTGAAAGCCTTGTGGGTCGAAAGCCGTGCCTTGGTCGAGGGGGCGTGCGGCTTTCCCGAAGGGACGCATCATCACGATGGCCGAACGATATCAGGACAGACCGTTTCCTTCCGATGACTATGGTCGCGGTGGTGATCAGCATGGGAGGGCCGAGAGCGGCGATCCCTTGGCCGAGCTCGCTCGCCTGATCGGGCAGACCGATCCGTTCGCAGCGCAGGGGCGGCCCGGCGCGCACCCGCCAGCAGCGCCTGCGCCTGCCCAGGGCTATCAGGACCATGACTACCGGCAGGACGATTACCAGCAGGACCATGTAGAGCAGGCCTCGCCGCCGCCCGGACCACCCTCATGGATGCGGCGCGCCAATGTGCAGCCCGCGCCACCCCCTGAGCCTGCCTATCCCGTTTCCGGAACCCCGGTTCATCCGTTGCATCGCTATTCAGCCCAGCCGACCGCGCCGGAGCCTGATTTTCATCAGCCGCAGGCCCATCAGGATCCCGCCTACCAGGATCAGGCTTATCAAGCTCAGGCCTACCAGGATCAGGCCTGCCAGCAGCCCGATCAGGCTTACCAGGAGCAAGCCTATCAGCAGCCCGATCCGGCGCGCTACGACGATGCGCTCTACGGACGGCTGGAGGCGGGCGAGCAGGACTACCAGCGCGACCCCGCCTATCCCGACGATCCTTACGCGTTCCAGAGCGACTATCCCGAGGCCGATCTCGACGAGCCGAAAAAGCAGCGCGGCGGCATGATGACGGTCGCGGCGATCCTGGCGCTTGCCGTGGTCGGGACCGGCGCTGCCTTCGCCTACAAGAACTATGTGGGCTCGCCCCGCAGCGGGGAGCCGCCGATCATCAGGGCCGACAACACGCCCACCAAGGTCGTGCCGGCGCCGTCGGATTCTTCGGCGAAAGTGCCGGACCGCATGGTCACCGGCGATGGCACCGAGAAGATCGTGCCGCGCGAGGAAGCGCCTGTTGACGTCAACGCCAAGGCGGGAGGTCCCCGTGTGGTGTTCCCGCCGCTGAATCAGAACGCGAACCCGCCTCCGGTCGCGAGCGTGTCGCCGTCCAGTATTCCGCCGTCGAGTGCGGGTCCGAACCCGAGCAACGGGACGCTGCCGAACAATTCGCCGCGCCCGATCAGGACTGTGGCCGTGAAGGGCGATCAGAACGATAGCGCGGCGCCGCAATCGGTTGCGGCCAGGACGGCAACTGCGCCGAAGACGCTCGCGGCACCAGCTGCGCCCATCGCCCCGCATGCGCCCCCGACCTCGGCCAATGCCAGTACCAACCAGCCGATGTCGCTGGCGCCGCAGGCGCCGCCAGCCGAACCGCCGCAGCGGATGGCTGCGAGCAACCCAACGCAACTCGCGCCCGCCAGCAGTGGCGGCGGCTATATCGTACAGGTCTCGTCGCAGCAGAACGAGGACAGCGCCGCCGCATCTTACCGGGTGCTTCAGGGCAAGTATGGTAGCATCCTTGGATCGCGCTCGGCGGTGATCAAGCGGACCGATCTGACTGACAAGGGCAAGGGTATCGTCTACCGCGCCTTCGCCGGGCCCTATGGTTCGGCCGCGGAAGCGACGCAGGTCTGCAACAGCCTGAAGGCTGCCGGCGGACCACAGTGTCTCATCCAGAGGAATTAACGGCCGTTTCCTTGACCCCCTCGCGGGTCAGGGTTAATCGGCCGTTATGAGCACGCGGGCCTTCATTACGGGCGTATCCGGAACGGAACTGACCGCCGCAGAGCGGGAGTTTATCCGCAGCGAACGCCCATGGGGCTTCATCTTCTTCAAGCGCAATATTGAGACGCCGGCTCAAGTTGCTGCCCTTGTTGCGGAATTGCGGGCGGTTGCGGGTTCTGCTGATGCCCCCGTCCTGATCGACCAGGAGGGCGGACGGGTGCAACGGCTGGGACCGCCGCATTGGCCGGTCTATCCGCCGGGTGCCATTTTCGCAGGCCTCTACGACACTGATTCGGCGCTCGGGCTGACCGCGGCGCGCCTCAGCGCCCGGCTGATCGCTGCCGATCTCGTCGATCTCGGCATTACCGTGGATTGTTTGCCCCTGGCCGACGTTCCCGTGGCCGGCGCCGATGCAGTCATCGGAAATCGAGCCTATGGCACTGAGCCGGGCAAGGTCGCGGCGATTGCCCGGGCCGTCACCGAGGGCTTGGAACAGGGAGGCGTGCTGCCGGTCCTCAAGCACATTCCCGGCCATGGGCGAGCCACCGCCGATACCCATTTCAAGCTGCCGACGGTCGATACGTCCAGGCACGAACTGGAACGGACCGACTTCGCGGCATTCAAGCCGCTGGCCGATTTGCCGATGGCCATGACTGCACATGTTGTGTTTAGCGCGGTCGACCCCGCCCATCCGGCGACGACATCTGCGACAATGATCGCTGAAGTGATTCGCGGCGTGATCGGGTTCCAGGGTTTATTAATGAGTGATGACGTGTCGATGAACGCGCTGTCGGGGAATATCGCCGAACGGACCCGCGCCATCTTCGCGGCCGGCTGCGACGTGGCCCTGCATTGCAACGGCAACATCGAGGAGATGCGCGAGGTCGCCGGCCAGACACCTGAATTGGCGGGCAGGGCGCTGGAGCGGGCAAACGCCGCGCTTGCGGCGCGTAAAGCACCGCAGCCGCTCGACCGCGCGGCCGCACGGGCCGAACTGGACGCATTGATCGCACGGGCAAACACGGCATCGGCATGACCGCAGAAATCCTATCGTTTGAAACCGGGCGGCCCGCAGAACTCGCCGAGGGTGAGCCGGCGTTGGTGGTGGACGTCGAGGGCTATGAGGGGCCGCTCGACCTGCTGCTCGCACTGGCGCGGCAGCAGAAGGTCGATCTCGCCAAGATCTCGATCCTGGCGCTCGCCGACCAGTATCTCCACTTCATCGAAGCCGCGCGAAAGATCCGGCTCGAGCTTGCCGCCGATTATCTCGTGATGGCGGCCTGGCTCGCCTTCCTGAAATCGCGCCTGCTGCTGCCGGAGCCGCCGAGTGCGGACGGCCCGAGCGCGGAGCAGATGGCGACGGCGCTCGCCAACCGCCTGCGCCGGCTGGAAGCCATTCGCGAAGCCGCCAACCGGCTGATGAACAGGCAACAATTGCTGCGCGACATCTTCCCGCGCGGTGAGCCCGAGCAGATCGCCGAGATCAAGCATCCGAAATACACCGCGACGCTCTATGACCTGCTCACCGCCTATGCCTCGCAGCGCCAGTCGCGCGTGCTGGCGAGCGTGCATCTGGCCAAGCGCACGGTGTGGTCGCTCGCCGAGGCGCGCGCCACGCTGGAGCGGCTGGTCGGCAGCATCAGCGAACAGGACGACTGGGGCGTTCTCGACGACTATTTGCTCCGGCACGTCGCCGATCCGACGCAGCGCGCGACGGTGCTGGCTTCGAGTTTTGCGGCTGCGCTCGAACTGGTGCGTGAAGGTCAGCTCGAGCTGAACCAGAAAGAGGCGTTTTCGCCCATCTATTTCCGGAAGGGGCGCCCTCAGCCGATCGCGGACGCAGCTCCTGCGCCCGATGCGCCGGTCGCTTAAGTGCAACAAGGAGAATCTGCCATGGCAAGCCTGGCTGAAGTGCGGGTAGATGAGGCCGAGCCGATGGAGAACGAATCCCAGGCGCGTCCCGAAGAATTGCGGCTGCTGGAAGCGCTGCTGTTCGCTTCGAATGAACCGTTGGACACCGCGACGCTGGCCAAGCGCATGCCCGAGGGCGTGGACGTGAAGGCCGCGCTCGAGCAGTTGCAGGCCGACTATTCCTTGCGCGGCGTGAACCTCGTGCGGGTCGCCAACAAATGGACCTTCCGCACCGCAGGCGATCTCGCCTGGCTGATGACCCGTGAGAGCACCGAGACCCGCCGCCTGTCGCGCGCCGCGATCGAGGTGCTCGCGATCATCGCCTATCACCAGCCCGTGACGCGCGCCGAGATCGAGGAGATCCGCGGCGTCGTCACCTCGAAGGGCACACTGGACGTGCTGCTGGAAACCGGCTGGATCAAGCCGCGCGGCCGTCGCAAGACACCGGGGCGTCCATTGACCTTCGGAACCACAGAGGACTTCCTGTCGCAGTTCACTCTGGAACAGCTCGGCGATCTGCCTGGCTTGGAGGAGCTGAAGGGCACGGGCCTGCTGGATTCGCGTCTGCCGACCGGATTCAGCGTGCCGACGCCGTCGGACGACCCGCAACTGCGTGAGGACGAGGATCCGTTGGAACCGGGCGAGGACCTCGATCTGGCGCTGGCGCCTGCGGTCGAGCCCGAGACGCCGCCGGAAGACGGCGATGAGGGTGGCGAGGGCGGCGGCGCGGACTGACGTCCCGGCCTTTTACCGGCCCCCTGCGACCAGTTAACACTAGCAAGATTACGTAGCGCCAACAGCGAATTGGCGCTGCCTTGGTCCTTGTTTTTGACACCTGCCAAGCCTAGGTTTCTGTGAAGATCGGCCGGTCCCCGGCCATACGCGTTTGGAGGATTGCAGGATGGGTTCACTTAGCATTTGGCACTGGATCCTGGTGATCGCAGTGGTCCTGCTTCTGTTCGGCCGCGGCAAGATTTCGGATCTGATGGGCGACGTGGCGCAGGGCATCAAGGCGTTCAAGAAGGGCATGCAGGACGACGACAAGGTCGCCGACAAGCCCGAGCCGGCCAAGTCCCTCGAGCACACTGCCGCGCCGACCGCGGCACGGTCCGACGTCGGCAGCAAGGCCGTCTGAGCCAGAGAGCACGCGAGACGCAGGTAGCGCCCGATCCTGCGCGCAAGGGATTGGGCCGGTCGCGGCTGGCGTGAACGGAAGACCTCATGTTCGACATCGGGTGGAGTGAACTGGTCCTGATCGGGGTCGTGGCCCTGGTGGCCATCGGCCCGAAAGAGCTGCCGGGCGTGCTGCGCATGGTCGGGCAGTGGATGGGCAAGGCCCGCAAGATGGCCGCCGAATTCCAGGGCCAATTCCAGGAAGCGATGCGCGAGGCCGAAATGGCCGACCTCAAGAAGAGCTTCGATGAGGTCAAGGAAGCGGCTTCCGGTTTTGCCGGCAACAATCTGATGACCTCGCTGCAGAAGGACGTCAGCGACGCACTCCGCGTCGATGCGCTGGACAAGCCGGCCGAGACGACCACCACGGCGGTCGAACCGCCGGCGACTTCGATTGAAGCGCCGACGACGTCAAGTGACGCGTCGACGACGTCAAGTGACGCGCCGCTCACCCCGACCACTCCGGAAGCGCCGACGCCGGAGACCTTTGTGGAGGCCGAAGCGCATGCGGCCGTGAACGAGCCGCTCGCCATCACACGTGAGGTCGAGCAGGCGCAGGTCGCACAGGACACCGCGCCATCCGAAGCGCTCAAGGACGCCAAAGCGTCATGAGCGACGCCGATATCGAGGCCAGCAAAGCCCCATTGATGGACCATCTGATCGAGCTGCGGTCGCGGCTGATCAAGGCGCTGCTCGGCTTCGGCGTGGCCTTCATCTTGTGCTTCTTCTTCGCCAAGCAGATCTACAACGTGCTGGTCTGGCCGTTCGTGTGGGTCGCGGGTCCCGAAAACTCCAAATTCATCTACACGGCGCTGCTGGAATATTTCATCACCCAGCTCAAGCTTGCACTGTTCGGCGCCGGCTTCATCTCGTTCCCGATCGTCGCGACCCAGATCTACAAATTCGTCGCGCCTGGCCTGTACAAGCACGAGAAGAATGCCTTCCTGCCGTATCTGGTCGCGACCCCGTTCTTCTTCGTGCTGGGCGCGGCGCTGGTCTATTTCGTCGTGCTGCCGATGCTGGTCCGCTTCTCGCTCGGCATGCAGCAGGCCGGCAGCGACGAGACCGCGCAGATCCAACTGCTGCCCAAGGTCGGCGAATATCTGTCGCTGATGATGTCGCTGATCTTTGCCTTCGGCGTCGCTTTCCAGCTCCCGGTGATCCTGACGCTCTTGGGCCGGATCGGCATCGTCTCGGCAAAAATGCTGCGCGAGAAGCGCCGCTATTTCATCGTCATCGCCTTCGTCATCGCGGCCGTGCTGACGCCCCCCGACGTGCTCAGCCAGTGCTCGCTCGCGATCCCCTTGCTCGCGCTCTACGAGGGCTCGATCATCGCGGTGAGCATTGTGGAGAAGAAGGCGGCAGCTTCAAAGGCGGCCACCGGCACTGACGTATCGACCCCGGCTAGTCCGGCGGAGTAGGGACGAGGTGTCATTCCCCGCGAAGGTGGGGAATCCAGTACGCCGCGGCCTCTCGGGGAATCATTGACCTCTCTGGAATCCTGGATCATCCGCCTTCGCGGATGATGATAGCCATGCTAGGAGACGCGCTGACTTACAACGTTCGCCGTTGTATGTTTGCGCGTTGATCCAGGACCACGGCCATGCACGACATCAAATCGATCCGCGACAATCCGCAAGCCTTCGACGCCGGCCTCGCCCGGCGTGGCCTGAGGCCGTTGTCGGCGTCGCTGCTCGCGATCGACGAGAAGCGGCGGGCGGCGATCCTGGCCTCGGAGCAGGCGCAGGCGCGGCGCAATGCGGCCTCCAAGGAGATCGGCGATGCCAAGAAGGCAAAGGACGAGACGCGCGCGGCCAGGCTGATGGCGGAGGTCGCCGAGCTGAAGACCACGATGCCGGAGCTCGAGGCGGCCGCGAAGGCTGCCGACGAGTTGCTGATAATGGAGCTGTCCGCGATCCCGAACATTCCATTCGATGAAGTGCCCGATGGTGTCGACGAGCACGGCAACGTTCAGCACCACGTGTTCGGCAACAAGCGCAACTACGGCTTCGCGCCGAAGCTGCATGACGATCTCGGCACCGCGCTCGGCTATATGGATTTCGAGGCGGCGGCAAAACTTTCCGGCGCGCGCTTCGTCGTGCTGAAAAAGGGGTTGGCGAGGCTGGAGCGCGCGCTGGGCCAGTTCATGCTCGACCTGCACACCAACGAGCACGGCTACACCGAGATCAACCCGCCGCTGCTGGTGCGCAACGAGGTGATGTTCGGCACCGGGCAGTTGCCGAAATTCGAGGACGATCAGTTCTGGGCGATCAAGGGCGAGCTCCTGGCCGCGCCGGACTCTGAGCGGCTGATGACCGAGCGCCTCGGCCTCATCCCGACCGCCGAGGTTGCCCTCACCAATCTTGTTCGCGAATCCATTCTCGACGAGAAGCAGTTGCCGATGCGGCTCACCGCGTTGACGCCGTGTTTCCGCGCCGAGGCGGGCGCGGCCGGGCGCGACACCCGCGGCATGATACGCCAACACCAGTTCACCAAGGTCGAGTTGGTCTCGATCACGACGCCGGAGGTGAGCAAGGACGAGCTGGAGCGGATGCTATCCTGCGCCGAACAGGTGTTGCAGAAGCTCGACCTGCATTATCGCGTGATGACGCTGTGCGCAGGAGATATGGGTTTCTCGTCGCAAAAAACCTATGACATCGAAGTCTGGATGCCCGGGCAGGGCGACGGCGGCATGTTCCGCGAGATCTCGAGCTGCTCGGTGTGCGGCGATTTCCAGGCCCGCCGCATGGATGCGCGCTCGCGTGGGCCGGACGGGAAGCCCCGCTTTGTGCACACGCTGAACGGCTCGGGCACCGCGGTCGGCCGCGCGCTGATCGCCGTGATGGAGACCTATCAGCAGGAGGACGGCTCGATCGCGGTCCCCAGCGTGCTCCAGCCCTATATGGGCGGGATCAAGGTGGTCGCGCGCGAGTAGGCGTGTTGCCAATCTGAAACTCAGAAACGTTTGGTTGCGAAGATCGGGCGGCCGGTTATCCTGCCGGCCACGCGACAACGCGAACCCCTCGTTCATGGCCTTGCACCGCGACATCTTCTGGGTCGGCAGACAATGGGCGGTGACAGGTGCCGGCATCCAGGCTGTCGATCAGCGGCTGCGTGGCGTGCTCGACATCGCGATCGCGCGGCTATGGGACGACGATCTGGTCCAGAGCCGGCGGGCCAAGCCCGGCGTGAATGCCGCGGATTTCGACAACGCGCTGACGATGGCACGGGAACGCTTTCCGCAGGCGCCGGTGGCGGACCCGTTCGTTGAACAGCTGGAGGCGCTCGGCGTCATCGAGGCTCCAATCGTGAGCCCGGTCGTGCCGGCGATGAAGCTGCACGCGGAGGGCCGGCTGGCGCGCTTCCTGCCGCAATGGCGCGTTCGCCGCTAACAGAACCGGGAACGGCCGCCGGCCCCGATCGGCCGGTTTGCCTGATCGGCCCCAGCCGGATAAGACGGATCAGACCCGTTTCAGGAATCGACCTTTCGCATGCGCATTCTCTGCACCAATGACGACGGCATCCACGCCCCCGGCCTCAAGGTGCTGGAGGAGATCGCACACGCATTGTCCGATGACGTCTGGGTGGTCGCGCCTGAGCTCGACCAGTCCGGCGTGTCGCATTCGCTGTCGCTGAACGATCCCCTGCGCCTGCGCGAAGTCGGCCCGCGGCACTTCGCCGTGCGCGGCACGCCGACCGACTGCGTGATCATGGGCGCGCGCCATATCCTCGGCGCCAAGCTGCCCGATGTCGTGCTGTCGGGCGTCAACAAGGGCCGCAACGTCGCCGAGGACGTGGTCTATTCCGGTACCATCGCCGGTGCGCTGGAAGGCACCATCCTGGGGCTGCCGTCGTTCGCACTGTCGCAGGAATTCAGCGTCGAGACCCGCGACCGGCCGCTGTGGGACACAGCGCGCAAATTCGGCCCCGACATCCTGCGCAAGGTGATCGCCGCCGGCATCCCGAAGGACACGGTCATCAACGTCAACTTCCCGGCTTGCGCGCCGGAAGATGTGCTGGGCATCCGCGTGACGCGGCAGGGCAAGCGCAATCTCGGCTTCCTCAGGATCGACGAGCGCAAGGACGGCCGCGGCAATCCCTATTTCTGGATCGGCTTCGAGCGCGCGGTGATGATTGATACGCCCGCCGAAGGCACCGATCTCGCGGCGCTGCGCGGACGCTACGTCTCCGTCACGCCGCTCAGACTCGACCGCACCAACGAAGCGTTTTCCGAGGCGCTGAGTGCGACGCTGGAACTTAAGGCCTAGCCGCCGCGAAGCGCGGCTTCGATGGTCTTGCCGAGCGCGTCGAGCTGAAACGGCTTCTGAAGCGCCGGCCGATCGCGGTACTGCTCGGGGAGCCCGGAGGAGCCGTAGCCGGTGGCGAAGATGAACGGGCAGCCTTTCGCCTTGATGACATCGGCGACCGGCGAGATGACCTTGCCGTTGACGTTGACGTCGAGAATGGCGATGTCGAACTCGGTTGCCTGGGCGAGCCGCATGGCTTCGGTGATGTCGCCCGCCTCAGCCGCGACCTTGTAGCCCAGCTCTTCGAGCATATCCGCGACCATCATCCTGATCATCACCTCGTCTTCGACGAGGAATACAGAGCGGCCTGAAAGCCCCGTCGCGGTCATGGTAGAGTCCTTGCCCATTGCCAAAAACGTTCGCAGATAACGTGAATCGACGCAATGCGCGTTTCGACGATCGGATGTCTGAAATGGCCATCGAGGCTCGCCCGTTGCAAGCCGATTTGTGGTCAGATACGCCAGCAGAAGCGTATCACGGGTTCCTGAACCGGAACAAGATTCTCGCGCCCCGGGGTTGGCATCCCGGATCCCCAAAACAGCATAAGCAGGCAATGACCTCCCATCAGCATCCGCCGGAAAAGATGATGTTTCAGCTCACGCTGAGGCGCCGGGGTATCAGCGACCAGGCGATCCTGCGGACCATGGAGGAGGTGCCGCGCGAGCAGTTCGTGGACGAAGCCGATCGCGACGGGGCCTATCGCGATACCGCGCTGCCGATCGCCTGCGGGCAGACCATCAGCCAGCCCTTCGTCGTCGCCTATATGACCGAGCAGCTCCAGCTCCAGAAGAAGCACCGTGTGCTCGAGATCGGCGCCGGCTCGGGCTACCAGGCCGCGGTGCTGTCGCGGCTCGCCGGCCAGGTGTTGACCGTCGAGCGCTACCGCAAGCTCGCGGACGCCGCACGTATCAGGCTTGAAAAGCTCAACTGTCATAATGTCGAGGTGATGCTGGGCGACGGACTCAATCTGCCGCCCAATATCGGCCCGTTCGACCGCATCATCGTCACGGCCGCGATGGAGCGGATTCCGGACAACCTGATCGAGCGGCTGGAGGTGGGCGGCATCCTGATCGCGCCCGTCGGCCCGCATCAGGGCGTGCAGACGCTGATCCGCCTGAGCCGGACCGAGGCCGGGATCGAGCGCAAGGAACTCGTCGACGTCCGCTTCGTGCCGGCGCTGCCCGGCGTGGCGCGGGAGCTGTAGAATTCCGGATTGGATGTGCTGCCAACATCTTATTGGGAGGGTTAAGCCGTTATTTACTCGGCGCGTGTTTACTTAAAAGACCAGTTCTGTTGCGTACGAGTGAGTAACCATGTCCGCTGTCGCCGAGTTGCTTTACTCGCGCCGCGTACCGCAGGTCGCGGTGCTGGCGCTGATCTCCTTCAGCTTCGCAGGGTGCAGCGCCGACATGTCGTCGCGCATGTCCCAGTCGAACTTCTCCAACCCCTTCGCGCAGGAATCGACCGGTTCGGTGCAGCAGGCACCGCCGCCGCAGCGCGAGCTGCCGCAATATTCGCGGCCACAGACGCAGTCCGGCTACTACCAGTCGCAGCCCTTGTCGCCGCCGGCGGTGTCTGCGCCGCAATCCTATCCGGTTGCGGCAGGTGGCGGTGTGTCTGGAGGCGGACGTGGCATGGGGTCCTACGCACCCCCGGCGCAGCCGCATCTGGAGACCACGGCCACCGTGCCGCCGCGCTCGGTTGCAGCCGCCCAGCCGGTCGGTGGAACCAAGATCATCGTCGGCACCAGCGATACGCTTGAGTTGCTCGCCAAACGCTATCGCGTCACGCCCCAGGCGATCCTCGCGGCCAACGGCTATAAGGGCCCGCGCTCGCTCTCGCCCGGCCAGCAGCTGATCATCCCGCACCAGGCCACGGCCGCTGCGCCCGCGCCGCTCATGGCTCCCGTTGCGGCGGCGCCTGCTGGGAAGCCGGTTGCTGCCGTTGCCGTGCCGCCGAGCACGCACTTCGTGAACCACGGCGACACGCTCGTCAGCATCGCCCGCAAGAACCACATCTCGGCGGCTGAACTGGCTCGCGCCAACGGCCTCAATCCGTCTGCAAAGCTCAAGCTCGGCACCCGGCTCGCCGTGCCCGGTGCCAGGACTGCCGCCCTCGCGGCGCCGGTTGCCGCGGCTCCGGTCGGATCCGCCCCCGTCGTGGGTACGCTACAGCCCGTCGCGGTCGCTCCTGCGCCTGCGACCAAGATGGCGGCCGTCGCCGCGCCGGTGCAGAGCGCGCGCCTGGCGCAGGCCACGGCCAATGTCGAAGAGAAGACCGCGGAAGCTCCGGCGAAAGCTGCGGAGACCACCAGCGCGCTGCCGACCTTCCGCTGGCCGGTGCGCGGAAAAGTGGTCACGACTTACGGCGCCAAGACCAATGGCAAGTCCAATGACGGCATCAATCTCGCCGTGCCCGAGGGGACGCCCATCAAGGCGGCCGAAGACGGCGTCGTTGCCTATTCCGGCAACGAGCTGAAAGGTTATGGCAATCTCATCCTGGTTCGGCACTCCAACGGCTACGTCACCGCATATGCCCATGCGAGTGAGCTGATGGTGAAGCGCGGAGATACCATCAAGCGCGGCCAGGTCATCGCCAAGTCGGGTCAATCCGGGGAGGTGGCGTCGCCGCAGCTCCACTTCGAGATCCGTAAGGGATCGAGCCCGGTTGACCCGCTTCAATTCCTGAACGGGGCGTGAGGCCTGCGTTGCCCCGGCACTGAATCCGTCCAGTACGCCGCAGCCTCTCGATTGATCACAACCGTCTCTGGAATACTGGATTCCCCGCCTGCGCGGGGAATGACAGCGATGGGCCGGGCAACAGTTTCCGACTGATTACTTCGCCGTCAGCTTCACGCCGAGCCGTCCCGCAAGCTCCTGCACGAACTGCCAGGCGACGCGGCCCGAGCGCGAGCCGCGCGTCGTGGACCATTCCAGTGCCTCGCGTTCCAGCGCCTCGTCGTCGACCTTGACGCCGAAATGGCTGCAATAGCCGCGCACCATGGCGAGATATTCGTCCTGGCTGCAGCGGTGGAAGCCGAGCCAGAGGCCGAACCGATCCGACAGCGAGACCTTCTCCTCCACGGCTTCGCCGGGATTGATCGCGGTCGAGCGCTCGTTCTCGATCATCTCGCGCGCCAGCAGATGGCGGCGGTTGGAGGTGGCGTAGAGGATGACGTTCTCGGGTCGGCCCTCGATGCCGCCTTCGAGCACCGCCTTGAGCGACTTGTAGGACGCATCATTGCCGTCGAAGGAGAGGTCGTCGCAGAACACGATGAAGCGGAAGGACGAGGCGCGGAGCTGCTCCATGAGTGCGGGCAGGCTCTCGATGTCCTCGCGATGAATCTCGATCAGCTTCAGTCTGTCGGCCGGTTTGCGCTCCGCGTTAATGCTGGCATGCGCCGCCTTCACCAGCGATGACTTGCCCATGCCGCGCGCGCCCCAGAGCAGCGCGTTGTTGGCGGGCAGGCCATTGGTGAAGCGCTCGGTGTTCTCGATCAGGATGTCGCGCACCCGATCGACGCCTTTGAGCAGGAACAGCTCGACGCGGCTGACCCGTGGCACCGCCGCGAGGCGGCCGTCCGGGTGCCAGACGAAAGCATCCGCCTGCTTGAACGATTCGCGTTCGACGGCGAGCTTGCCTTGGGCGGAGAGGTGCGCCGCGATCGTCTCCAGCGCGCGAACGACGCGCTCCTGGGAGAGGTCAGGGGTCGCCTTGGAAGCTGCCTTGGCAGTTGCCTTGGCAGTTGCCTTGGCAGTTGCCTTGGAGGCCGCCTTGGGACGTTTTGCCGCGACGCGGGCAGGCTTCCTGGCAGCGGTGCGGGGGCCTTTGCCGGCCGGGCGTTTGCTTGGTTTTTGGGGCATGTCCGAAGTTCCTGAGAACGCAGCCTTTATCGGGCCCGAGCACGCTCCGCAAGGTGGCCAAATCGACGGTCTGGCAGCGTTGCAATTGGGGCAATGGCCGCTATAGTCCGCGCGAATTTGACCGAACCGGTCGCCATTTGGGCCTGACCGGTTTTCCCCCGTTCTCTCGAGGATCGTCCGAATGCTGATTACCCCTGCGTATGCCCAGGCTGCGGGCGCCGGCGACACCAGCGGCATGTTGATGTCGCTACTGCCGTTCGCTCTGATCTTCGTGATCATGTACTTCCTGATTCTGCGTCCGCAGCAGAAGAAGGTCCGTGACCACGCCGATCTCGTGAAGAACATCCGTCGCGGCGACACCGTCGTGACCACGGGCGGCCTCGTCGGCAAGGTCACCAAAGTCGTCGACGACGACCAGATCGAGTTCGAGATTGCTGACGGCGTGCGCGTGCGGCAGATGCGCTCGATGGTCTCCGGCGTGCGCGCCAAGGGCGAGCCGGCCAAAGAATCCAAGGAAAGCGCCAAGGACGACGCCGCGGCGAAGTAAGCGCTTCCGCGAGTCTCTCAAATCTCCTGATCTGACAGGTCCAGTCGATGTTGTATTTCACGCGGTGGAAGGCGCTCGGGATTATCCTGACGGCGCTGATCGTGTGCCTCTGCGCGGTCCCGAACTTCTTTCCCGAAGCGCAGGTCAAGACCTGGCCCGCCTGGGCGCAGCGCCGACTCGTGCTCGGCCTCGATCTTCAAGGCGGCTCCTATCTGCTGCTCGAGGTCGACGGCAATCATGTGAAGAAGGAGCGGCTCGATCAGGTCCGCGACGACGTTCGCCGGACGCTGCGCGATGCCAAGATCGGCTTCACCGGCGGCGTCACCGTGCGCAACGACGCGGCCGAGGTTCGGATCACCAAGGAATCCGACCAGCAGGCCGCGCTCGCCAAGCTGCGCGAGCTGGCCCAGCCGCTGGGCGGACTGGTCGGATCCAGCGGTCAGCGCGACCTCGAGGTGACGGATGCTGGCGGCGGCCTGATCCGGCTCGCCATCCCGCAGGCCGCGATGATCGAGCGCATGCGCAAGACCATCGAGCAGTCGATCCAGATCGTCGAACGTCGCGTCAACGAGCTCGGGACCGTCGAGCCCGTCATCCAGCGCCAGGGCAACGATCGCATCCTGGTGCAGGTCCCCGGCCTCCAGGACCCGACCCGCCTGAAGGAATTGCTGGGCAAGACTGCAAAGATGGAATTCCGCATGGTCGATCCTTCGGTGCCGCCGGACCAAGCGCAGCAGGGCGCGTTGCCGCCGGACTCCGAGTTCCTGCCGAGCGCCACGCCGCCGCCGCCCGGCTACGTGGTCAAGAAGCAGGTGCTGGTTGCGGGCGGCGACCTAACCGACGCCCAGGCGACCTTCGACCAGCGCACCAGTGAACCCGTCGTCAGCTTCAAGTTCAATACGTCAGGCGCGCGCAAATTCTCGCAGGCCACGCAAGAGAACGTCGGGCTGCCCTTCGCGATCGTGCTCGACAACAAGGTGATCTCCGCGCCTGTGATCCGCGAGCCCATCACCGGCGGCCAGGGCCAGATCTCCGGCAGCTTCACCGTGCAATCGGCCAACGATCTCGCGATCCTGCTGCGCGCCGGCGCGCTGCCGGCACCGCTCACGGTGGTCGAGGAACGTACCGTCGGTCCGGGCCTCGGTCAGGACTCGATCGAGAAGGGCGAGCTTGCGGCCTATGTCGGTTCGATCCTGGTCATCATCTTCATGCTCCTGACCTACCGGCTGTTCGGCGTGTTCGCCAACATCGCGGTGGCCATCAACGTCGCCATGATCTTCGGCCTGCTGTCGCTGCTCAACGCGACGCTGACGCTGCCCGGAATCGCCGGGATCGTGCTCACCGTCGGCATCGCGGTCGATTCCAACGTGCTGATCTACGAGCGCATCCGCGAGGAATTGCGTGGCGGCCGCAACGCGATCTCGGCGATCGACGCCGGCTTCAAGCGGGCGCTCGCGACCATCCTCGATTCCAACATCACTACCTTCATTGCCGCCGCGGTGCTGTTCTACATCGGCACCGGTCCGGTGCGCGGCTTCGCCGTGACGCTCGGCATCGGCATCATCACCACAGTGTTTACCGCCTTCACCCTGACCCGGCTGATCGTCGCCGGATGGGTGCGGTGGAAGCGGCCGCAGAGCGTGCCGATCTAGGAGCCTGATCGTGAATCATACCATTCTCATCGGGCTCGGCGTCCTCATTGCCATTCTCACCGTGGTTGCGGCGTTCGGCTGGCTGCCGTCGCTGCGCATCGTCCCCGACAATACCCATTTCGACTTCACGCGCTTCCGCCGCATCAGCTTCCCGATCTCGGCAGCGCTGTCGATCGTCGCGATCACGCTGTTCTTCACCCACGGGCTGAATTTCGGCATCGACTTCCGCGGCGGCACGCTGCTCGAAGTGCAGGCCAAGTCCGGCACCGCCGATATCGCGGCTATGCGTACAACGCTGGATGGTTTGCGCCTCGGCGAAGTCCAGCTGCAGCAGTTCGGCGGTCCGGCCGACGTCCTGATCCGCGTCGCGGAGCAGCCGGGCGGTGACGCCGCGCAGCAGGAGGCCGTGCAGAAGGTTCGTTCCGCGCTCGGCGATTCCGTCGACTATCGCCGCGTCGAGGTGGTGGGTCCGCGCGTCTCCGGCGAGCTGCTGGCCTACGGCATGCTCGGCCTGATGCTCGCGATCGTCTCGATCCTGGTCTACCTCTGGTTCCGCTTCGAGTGGCAGTTCGCGCTCGGCGCCATGATCGCCAACGTGCACGACATCGTGCTGACGATCGGATTCATGTCGATCAGCCAGGTCGATTTCGACCTGACCAGTATCGCGGCACTTCTGACCATTCTCGGCTATTCGCTGAACGACACCGTCGTCATCTACGACCGCATCCGTGAAATGCTGCGGCGCTACAAGAAGATGCCGATGCCGCAGCTCCTCAACGAGTCCATTAACTCGACGCTGTCGCGCTCGATCATCACCCACTTCACGGTGACGCTGGCGCTACTGGCCCTGCTCCTGTTCGGCGGTCATGCCATCCACAGCTTCACCGCGGTGATGATGTTCGGCGTGGTGCTGGTCGGCACCTACACCTCGATCTTCATCGCGGCGCCGATCCTGATCTATCTCGGCGTCGGCGAGCATCGCGAAGATGCGCGCGATACGGCTGCGCCGGCGAAGAAAAACAAGGCATGATCCGAACCGCATGCCCTCGCAGGCGTTTGCGAGGGCGATACGCCTATTCGGACGAAGCTCATGGCCGGCGATTCCAACGCACCGCATTTCCCGCGCTCGGCGCCGATCGAGGCCTATGGCAAGGGCGGCTTCGCCTTTGCCGGCATGTCGCATCGGGGCTCGCTGCTCTGCCTGCCTGACGCGATCTGGGCCTGGGACGTGACCGATCCGGCGCGGATCGACCGCTATTCGCTTGAGCGGGTGTTCGCCTCTGCCAATAGCATCGACACGCTTCTGATCGGGACGGGAACCGGTGTCTGGCTGCCGCCGCCGGAGCTGCGCCAGGCGCTGAAAGCGGTGAGGGTGGTGCTGGACACGATGCAGACCGGACCTGCCGTGCGCACCTACAACATCATGATGGGCGAACGGCGCCGCGTCGCGGCCGCGCTGATCGCCGTGCCATGAGCAGTTCCGCGCCGCCGCCGGATTCCGCTGTCTTCTGCGCTGACCTCGTGCGCAGCCACGACTTTTCCCGCTATGCCGCGACCCTGTTCGCGCCTGCCCCCGAGCGCCGCGCGCTGCTGGCGCTCTATGCCTTCAATGTCGAGATCGTCCGCGTTCGCGATCAGGTGAGCCAGCCCTTGCCGGGCGAAATCCGCCTGCAATGGTGGACCGACATGCTTTCGGGCCAGGTCCATGGCAGCGCCGAGGGCAATCCGGTGGCGGCGGAACTGCTCCGCGCGATCCGCGATTTCGACCTGCCGGTCGAGCCGCTGTCGCTGCTCGCCGACGAGCACCAGTTCGACCTCTACAACGATCCGATGCCGACCATGACGGCGCTCGAAGGCTATATGGCTGCGACTTGCTCGGCGTTGTTTGCCCTCGCGGCACGGATCATGGCGTCACCTTTGGACGCAGCGGAGCATCTCGCGCGGCATGCCGGGCTGGCCCAGGGCATCGCTCAGGTCATCGCGAACTTGCCGCGCGATGCGGCGCACCGGCGATTGTTCTTGCCGCAGCAGGTTCTGGCGAGCCATGGCTGCAACATGGAGGATGTGTTCGCCGGCAAGGAGACGCCGAATTTGCGCGCCGTCCTGAACCAACTCGCGGGCGAGGCCGGGCAGCATTTGACCACGGCCTTGTCGCTGTTGGCGGAGGTGCCGCCGTCGGCACGGCCGGCATTTCTGCCGCTGAGCCAGGTGCGGGCCGACCTCGAGCGCCTGTCGCAGCCCGCGCGTAATCCGTTTACGCCGCAGCACTCGTCGCGGCTGCGCACGCTGTGGACGCTGTGGCGGGCTTCACGATCGCGGGAATTTACCAAATAGAAGCTGGCTTATCGCCTCATTTTGCCAAATGCTCTATGCTGTCCCATGGCTGAATTGTCCCAAAGCGTATCCTCTGATCTCAGCGGCCTTCCGGTCGTGCCCGATGATATTCATGCCGCCGCCAAGACCATCCGCGGCGCCGTCGTCGAGACGCCCTGTAGCTACAGCCGCACGCTGAGCAACATCTGCGGCTGCGACATCTGGCTGAAATTCGAGAACCTCCAGTTCACCTCCTCGTTCAAGGAGCGCGGCGCGCTCAACCGCCTCGCGGCGCTGACACCGGAGGAGCGCGCGCGCGGCGTCGTCGCGATGTCGGCTGGTAACCACGCGCAGGGCGTTGCCTATCACGCCAGGCGGCTCGGCATTCCCGCCACCATCGTCATGCCGGTCGGCACGCCCATGGTGAAGGTCGAGAACACCAAGCACCACGGCGCCGAGGTGGAGGTCACGGGCGCGACGCTGGAGGAAGCCGCCGCGTATGCGCGCAGCCACGGCGAAGCTCGCGGCATGATCTTCGTCCACCCTTACGACGATCCGCTTGTCATCGCGGGGCAGGGCACGGTCGGGCTGGAGATGATGAAGGCGGTACCGGAGCTTGACACGCTGGTCGTTCCGATCGGCGGCGGCGGCCTGATCAGCGGGATCGGCATTGCGGCGAAATCGATCAAGCCATCGCTGCGGATCCTCGGCGTCGAGGCCTGGCTCTATCCCTCGATGTACAACGCCATCCATGACGGCAATCTGCCGGCGCGCGGCGACACGCTCGCCGAAGGCATCGCGGTGAAATCGCCTGGCAAGATCACGACCGAAATCGTCCGCCGCCTCGTCGACGACATTGCGCTGGTCAACGAAGCCGAACTCGAGCGTGCGGTCGCCACCCTGATCTCGATCGAGAAGACGGTCGTCGAGGGCGCCGGCGCCGCTGGCCTCGCTGCGCTGATGTCCGATCCCTCCCGCTTTGCCGGCCAGAAGGTCGGGCTGGTGCTGAGCGGCGGCAATATCGACACACGGCTGATCGCGTCGGTCCTTACCCGCGAGTTGGCGCGCGAGGGGCGGCTGACCCAGTTGTCGCTCGACATCCCCGACAGGCCCGGTCAACTGGCTGCGGTCGCGGCACTGCTGGCCGAGGCCGGCGCCAACATCATCGAGGTCTCGCACCAGCGCACGTTCTCGGACCTGCCGGCGAAGGCGACGCTGCTGCAACTCGTCATCGAGACCCGCGACAGCGCCCATCTCGACGAGGTCATGGCCAAGCTTGGCGCATCCGGATTGAGCGCGCGCTGCACGTGATTGGCGCGACCGTTATTCCGGCAGGCCGGCGGCACGAAGCGCCTCGCCAAGGGACGACGCAAGCGCCGGGGAACAGTTGACGCCGGAGAACTGCCGGCTGTAGCGGAACGTCGAGTGCAACTCGAGTACCCGGGCGGCCGCCGCCCTCGCTTCTTCCAGACGTCCGAGCTTTGCGAGCGCCGCGGCCAGTTGCATATAGGTAATGCTATGTCGAGGATTGGCCTGAACCGACCGGTAGGCCGCACGACAGGCTTCTTCATATCGACCGCGGTGGAAGTGACCCATGGCCTGCGCGTCGAACGCAGCAAAGGCCCAGGGATCGAACGGACTGAGCCGCACGCCCCTTTCGCTCCACTCGATGGCGCGGTCGGCTTCGCCGCCCCAACCGAGCATGACGCTGCCGAGGATGTAGGTCAGCGCCGATGATGGGCTGATGGCGAGTGCGGCGTCGAGTGCAGTGAATGCTGCGGAACGATCGTGCCCATCCATGCCGATCGAAAAAGCCGCAAGGGTGAGAGCAAGCGCGTCATCCTGTCCGTGGATCAGGGCCGACCGGGCATGATGGATAGACGCGGCCCGATTGACCTCCTGCAAACCGGCTCGAAGGAACAGGCAATGGTGACACATTGCGGCATTGCCGTGCGCTAGCGCATAAGTAGGCTCTAGCGCGATCGAACGTGCGAGCAGCACAAGGGCCTGCGTGACCTGCTCAGGCATTCCGGAATCGACATCCGGCTGGGCCCGCAGGACAAGATCATAAGCATCGAGGCTGTCGGGCCGTTGGCGCTTGACCCTGTTGAATTCGGCGCGCCGCAGGCTCGGCGCAATGGCGCCGACGACCGATAGGGCGATGTCATCCTGGAGGGCGAAAACGTCCTCGGACCGGCGGTCGTAGCGCTCGGCCCACACATGCCCGCCGGTCGACGTATCGATCAACTGGCCTGTGATACGGACCGTTGTGCCGGTCTTCCGGACGCTGCCTTCCAGCACATACCGGACGCCAAGCTCGCGGCCGACCTGTTTCAAGTCCACCGCACGGCCCTTGTAAATGAACGTCGAATTCCGCGCGATCACGAACAGCCAATTGATGCGCGACAGTCCTGTGATGATATCGTCGACCATCCCGTCGGCAAAGTAGTCCTGCTCTGCATCACCGCTCAGGTTCGCGAAGGGCAAGACCGCGATTGACGGCCTGTCAGGCAACATCAGCGATGGCGCTGCGGAGGCGGCGGATGCGTGATCCCGCTGGGACGTCGTAACGGAGGGACCCACATAGCGATAGCCGTGCCGCGGCAGGGTCTCGATCCAGCGGGCCTCTCCAGAGATATCCGCCAAAATGCGCCGCGCAGCAGCGATTTGGACGGTCAAATTACTGTCTTCGATTGCCTGGGCGGGCCACGCCGCCTCGATCAAGGCTTCCTTGGACACCGGCGCGCCGGCCCGTCGCACGAGCAGTGCCAAGAGCAGGACGGCTCGCTGGCCGAGGGGGGTCGGCTCGGCACCGTGGAAAAGGATTCTTGCATCGGCGTCCAGACGGAATGGACCAAATTCAAGGATCATGGCCATTGCCAAAGAAGGGCACATTTCGGAGGTTTTTTGCAATGTTTTCCGAACGGCTTCACCACTTTCAGGAGCCGCTGGATCACAATGGCGCAGTTTTCAGGCAGAGCCGCACCAAGCCATGGAGGGTCACATGAACGCCAAACCGCTCATCCGCAGGCCCGGCGAGACAAAGGGAATCATGCTGCGCGGTCAACCGATGGCCTTCCTGGTAACCGGCGAACATACAAAGCACACCAGCATGTTCGACTGGACGATACCGGCAGGGTTCGCCACAGGCCGGCACGTTCATCGCGTGCAGGAAGAGACCTTCTACATGCTAGAGGGCGAGTGCGAATGGCATGTCGGTGACGAAGTCGTCCGAGCGGCACCGGGGACCTATCTCTTCATCCCGCCCGGCGTCCCGCACAACATCACCAACGTCAGCGAGAAGCCCGCGCGCGTGCTCATGACGGTCTCTCCACCGGGACACGAACGCTACTTCGAAGAATTGGCCAAGCTGACCGCAAACGGAGCCCCGGACGCGAAAGCCATCAGTGAATTGCGCGCCCGCTTCGACACCGACCAGCTGTCGGCGCTGACAACGAAAGGTTGAAGGCCATGTGCTGGGGCGACGGCGGATCGGCTTCGAACTTGATTCGGTCGCGCAGGTTCTTGCGCCTTGCTATCGCGGCACCAAACCCGCCAAATGGGCGATCAGCCGATCGATCTCGACTTCCGTGTTGTAGTAATGCGGGGATGCCCGCACCACCGGCGGCAGCGAGCGAATTTCGGCATCGATGCGCGTGCTCGACGGATCTGAGGCACCGATAGTGATGCCGGCTGCGGCCGCATCACTGACGACCGCTTCCGCCTCGTACCCTTCCATCGTGAAGCTGACGATGGCCCCTGGAGCGCGTCCGAGGTCGCGAATGCTGATGCCGCGAACGGACGCGAGGCCGCCCCGGAGACGGTCCGACAGCATGCGGCAGCGCTGCTCGATGGGGCCTATTCCGATGTCGAAGGCATAATCGACAGCCGCACCCAGTCCCAGACGCGCCACGTAATTGTTCTCCCAGGTCTCGAACCGGCGCGCATCGTTACGCAGCCGGTAAGCATCCCGGGAGACCCAGGGCGCGGCGAAGTGGTCAATCATCGGCGGTTCGAGCTGTTGCAGCATTTCCCGGCGGACGTAGAGAAAGCCGGTGCCGCGCGGGCCGCGCAGGAATTTGCGACCAGTCGCCGACAACATGTCACAGCCGATGGCCTCGACATCGACCGCCATCTGTCCGACCGCCTGGCAGGCGTCGAGCAGATAGGGAATGCCTCGCGCTCGCGCGATTTTGCCGACGGCTGCAGCCGGATTGACCAGCCCGCCATTGGTCGGAACCCAGGTGATCGCAATCAGTCTCACGCGCTCGTCGATCATGCGTTCGAGCGCGTGGACGTCGAGTTCGCCGCTGGCATCGCTCGGCACGACTTCGATGACGGCGCCTGTACGCTTGGCGACCTGAAGAAAGGCGACATAATTGGCAGCGTATTCCGCCTCGGCGGTCAGGATCCGGTCGCCCTCGCGAAACCGAAATGCGTAGAACGCCATCTGCCAGGCCACCGTCGCGTTCTCCATGAGCGCGATCTCATCCGGCGCGGCATTCAGCAGGCGCGCGACCGAGCCGTAGACCGCTTCCAGCCGATCGAACGCCCGGTCGGCCGCAGCGTAACCTCCGATCTCGCTCTCCAGATCGATATGCCGCTTCATGGCCTCCACAACGGGAGCCGGCATGAGAGCCGCCCCTGCGTTGTGAAGGTACGCAAGCCGGGAGGTCGCTGGCGTATCGGCACGTATTCGCTCGATGTCGATCAATTGCGCCTCCGCTTCTCGCGATCTCAGTGCATGAATTAGGCGCCTGGAGCAGTGCGAGCAAGATGGCCGCCGGCAATGCCTGAGTTCGCCTCAGATGCAGAGCCCGAGCAGCTTGATGTGACAGCCGCCAGATTTGGGCTTGCTTGCAGGAGCGGCCTCACGTTTCACGGCGACCAGCGGCTCCTTGTCCTTCTTGCCTTTGCCCTTCGGCTCGTAGTCGCCGGCGATCACCATCGCCCAGTAGGTACGCTTGCCGCTGGCGGTTTTCGCGTTCGCGATCCCGACGCGGGAGGCGTTGTGCAGCAAGAGATTCTTGCGGTGTCCGGACGAGTCGATCCACTGGCCCAGCGTCTTCTCGAAATTGTCGTAGCCGTAGGCGATGTTCTCGGCGGCGCGGCCTGCGCCGGCCGGCGCGACGCGGCGATTGAACGGACCGAGGGCGTCGTGACTGAGGTCGTCCTTCGCCGCCATCGCGCGCGCCTGGTCCATGGCGATGCGGTCGAGGGTCGAATCCCGCACGACGCGGACCTCACCATGCTTGAGGCGGAAGCTCGAGATTTGATCGGTTGGGGATTCGGCCATTGCGGGCGTGGTGGCGAGCAGCAGAAGGCCAGCGATCAGGCTGCCAACCACACGATGCATCATCGTTCCCCGAGTACCCATGACCCCGTCAGCCCCTCCCGCCAAGCCCGAATTCTCCGATCGCTTCTCTATCGCCAATGTGGGCGCTTCAAGGCGGGTCCACCGTGCTAGCCCGCCGGCAGGTCCGCCTCGAAATTGAAGCGATCGCGCAGGTTCTTGCGCTGCTCCAGGATGTCCTTGAGGAAGGCGCGGTCCTGGTCGTTCTTCATCATCGGCTCGATCAGGTCGAGCTGGTTCATGGCGACCAGTTGCAGGATCTCGGTGCGCGGCTTGCCGCCGGCATCGCGGGGCAGTGCGTGCACGATTTGGATGTGTTCCGGCGGCTTTGGGCCCTTGGCGGCGGCGAGCTCGTCCCGCAATTGGCGTTCAAGGTTGGACTGATCAGCTTCAACGAAGGCATAGAGCCCGACACCGGAGCGGCGGTCGGCAAAGGCGACGATGGCGGTGTCGCGCACGGCGGGATTCTTGCGGATCAGCTCCGCCAGCAGCGGCGCGTCGTTGACGAGCCGGCGGCCGCCGCCTTCGCGGTCGGTGAAGTTGAAGAGGCCGCGTGTGATTGCCCGATAGACCTTCTTGCCGGTGGCGAGCCAGAGGCTGGCGGCGAACGACTTCTTCGCCAGGATTTTTCGCTCCCGCGGCGTCAGCGCGTCAGGTGCATAGGAGCGCTTGTGCTTGAGCAGATGCCGCAGGTCTTCATAGGCCAGGACGCGATAGAGCCGACCACGTCGGTTGAAGCAGGCCGCAAGCTGGAAGTCGGTCACGTAGGCAAGCCCGTCGCGGCCGACCAGCCAGTTCTGTTCCTTGGCAAGATCGTTGTGGCAGATGCCGGCGCGGCGCAGCCGGCGCAGCGCTGCTTTGGCCGAGCGGAAATAGGCGAGGTCGCCGTGCGGTTTGGCCAGATGCAGCGCAACGCCGTCGACGAAGCTGCGCGCCAGCGCGCGGCGTCCGGCCCACAATAGCTCGGGCCCGACGTTCAGCCCCTTGGCGAGCACCAGCGCATGCTTCTCTCGGGCGAACAGATGGCGCGCCAGCAAGAACGACCACCACGGTACTTCATCCAGCCGGCGCAGCACCGCGTCGACTTCGCTGTTATCGCCACGGAAGCGCCCGCGCTCGACGGTCGAGAACACGTCGCGCTTGAGCAGAACGCCCTCGGTCCAGCGCGCCGAGAGTATTGCGGCGTCGTCTTTGGGAAGTCGAAAACTCATGCCGCGGCGGCAATGCGCAGGTGATCGGCGATCCAGCGATCGAGATCGGCGAGCGCCAGCGCGCTCATCGCCTGCTTCTTGGCCACGGTCTTTTCGTTCCCGCGCAGCCGGCTTCCGTCTGGCTTTTTCGTCGGTGCGCTGGCGAGCGGGGGGAATAGGCCGAAATTGATGTTCATCGGCTGGAACGAGCGCGTGCCGGGCTCGATGGTCTCGATATGGCCGCCCGTGATGTGGCCGAGCAGGGATCCAAGCGCGGTGGTGCCCGGCGGGCTCGCAAGTGTCTCGCCGCGCGCATCCGCGGCCGCATAGAGGCCGGCGATCAGGCCGACGCTGGCGGATTCCACATAGCCCTCGCAGCCCGTCATCTGGCCGGCAAAACGCAGCCGCGGCTGCGCGCGCAGGCGCAACTGGCCGTCGAGCAGCTTTGGCGAGTTGAGGAAGGTGTTGCGATGCAGGCCGCCGAGGCGGGCGAATTCGGCCTTTTCCAGCCCCGGAATGGTGCGGAAGATGCGCTGCTGCTCCCCGTATTTCAGCTTCGTCTGAAAGCCGACGATGTTGTAGAGCGTGCCGAGCTTGTTGTCCTGGCGCAGCTGCACGATTGCGTAGGCTTTGGTGGTGGGATCGTGCGGATTGGTGAGACCGACCGGCTTCATCGGCCCGTGGCGCAAGGTTTCGGGGCCGCGTTCCGCCATCACCTCGATCGGCAGGCAGCCGTCGAAATAGGGCGTGTTGGTTTCCCATTCCTTGAACTCGGTCTTCTCGCCGGCGACCAGCGCGGCGACGAAGCCGTCATACTGCTCCTTGGTCATCGGGCAGTTGATGTAGTCGGCACCGGTGCCGCCGGGACCGACCTTGTCGTAGCGCGACTGGAACCATGCTGCCGACATGTCGATGGATTCGCGGTGCACGATCGGCGCGATGGCGTCGAAGAAGGCGAGCGCGTTCTCGTCGGTCAGCTCGCGGATGGCTTCGGCCAGCGGCGCCGAGGTGAGGGGACCAGTCGCAACGATGACGTTGCTCCACTCGGCCGGCGGCAGGCCTGCAACCTCGTCGCGGGCGATCTCGATCAGGGGGTGGTCGTTGAGCGCCTTGGTAACGGCGGCGGAGAAGCCGTCGCGGTCGACCGCCAGCGCGCCACCGGCGGGCACCTGGTTGGCGTCGGCCGCACGCATGATCAGCGAGTCGAGGCGGCGCATCTCGGCATGAAGCAGGCCGACGGCATTGTTGGCGGCATCATCCGAGCGGAACGAGTTGGAGCAGACGAGCTCGGCAAGTCCGTCGGTGCGGTGTGCCTCGGTCATGCGAGTCGGCCGCATCTCGTGCAGCACCACGGGCACGCCGGATTTGGCCACCTGCCAGGCGGCTTCGGAGCCGGCAAGGCCTGCGCCGATGACGTGCACGGAATTGGATTGGGGTCCTGTCATGGGGCGGACAGGTAGCGCTTTTCGGCGACGAGTGGAATCGCCGAGATCGAGTTTTCTGCCACCGGATGCGACAACGCCCGCACGAGGCGGGCGCTATCGGTTTGTCCGGTGAAGGGCTGAACGATATCAGCCCTGATACTGACCGGCGGCAACGCGCGCGATGTCCGAGCGATCGAGGCCGATATCGGCCAATTCGCGATCGCTGAGCTGGGACAACTCGGCAACATTGCGCTGATAGTCCCGGAAAGCCTGGATCATGCGGATGAGCGAGAGCAGCATTGGTAGTCTCCTGTAGTTTGATTCAGCCCTTGCCCGGGCGTCATCGTTGAAATGAATATAGGTGAGAGTGGTGCAGTGCGAAAGTTCCGATGTTGCGATGCAGCTAAGCGGTATGTGCATGGCTCTGGTAACGGACGATTAACCCGGAGGCACTGCCGCCCAAAGGGTAGGCGCAACGGGGGCGTGAGCGCTATAAATGACCGTGAATTCACGGAGTTACCGCGGATATCCGGGTTCCCATTGGAGACGAAATAAGGTTCGTTTCATTCGTTTGCAAGGCGATTGTCTAGCTCCTGCACCCAACTCTCGCATGCGCGAATCGCATGAGAGCAAAAATAGTAAAAATGAATTTAAATTCAATTTTATGGGCGCGAGCGGCCACGTTTCGACGGGCGCAGGGTTAGCGATTCGCTTGGTTCCGAGCTGGGCGGATCGACGTGACGGCGGCTGCAAGGCAGACGATCCAATCCAGCCTCGGTTCACAGCTCCAACCGCCCCCATGGTGCAATGCACACACGCTGAACGTGTGGTCTTCATTACGAGGGTGTAATGAAAATCAGAAGTTTCGCATGCGGCTCTGCGTGGTGCGCAACATCACGCAATTCTCGCGGGGAATTTATTGCGTCATGTTGCCGCGCCCGGAGGAAAGTCATGTCGCAGATTCCGGCAATGTCGCTGGGTCTGTCCCAAGAACAAGAGAAGGAAAGTAACATCATGACGAAGTTACTCGGGGTTATCGCAATTGCCGCCGTCGCATTCGCCGTCGCGCCGGCCCAGGCCGCCAAGCACGCCATGGGCGGCTGCAGCTCGGCCAATCTGGAGAAGACCGAGACCGCGATCGAGGCCATGCCCGATGGCGACGGCAAGATGGTCGCGCAGAAGGAGATCGCGGCCGCGCAGGACTCGCTGCTCAACAGCAAAATGGGTGCGTGCGGCGCCCATCTGAACAAGGCGATGCACGCCACCATGGGCAAATAAGAAACTTCGAAAACGCACCAGGAGAGGGCCGGTCGCCGGGCGATCGGCCCTACGCTTGGCCAGCAAACATTTAAGGGGCGCGTGCCAGCTGGGTGGCGAAATGGGCGACGGTCTTGGAATAGACCTCGCTCTTATTCCACTGCTGGAGCACCGCAAAATTCGGGGCGCCAGGCTGCCAGTCCTTGCCGCGCTGCCAGCCATAACCAGCGAGATAGTTCGCGGTGGAGGCGAGCACGTCGGGGGCGTTGTGCAGGAGATCGCGCTTGCCGTTGCCGTCGAAATCGACGGCATATTTCATCCAGGAGGACGGCATGAACTGGGTCTGGCCGAGCTCGCCGGCCCAGGCGCCCTTCATGTCGGCCGGTGCCAGGTCGCCGCGCTGGACGATGCGCAGCGCATCCAACAGCTCGGCGCGAAACTGCTCGGCGCGCCGGCAGTCATAGGCCAGCGTCGCCAGTGAGCGGATGGTCGCGAACTTGCCGGTGTTGACGCCGAAATCGGTCTCGAGACCCCAGATCGCGACCAGCACCTCGCCAGGCACGCCGTAGGTCTGCTCGATGCGCGACAGCACCGAGCCGTATTGCTTCATCATGTTGGAGCCGCGCGTCATGCGCGGCGGCACCATGCGGCCGGAAAACTCCTCGAAGGTCTGGGTGAAGACCTTTTGCGAGCGGTCGCGGTTGAGCACGCTCTGATCGAGCGTGACGCCGGTGAGGCCGGCGGAAATGGCCTGTTGCGAGACGCCTTTGGCCGCGGCGTCGGTTTTGAAGTCCGCAAGCCAGGCGTCGAAATTGCCAGAGCCGCAGGCAACAGCGGCGAGCGCTGGCTGGGCGGATAGGATTGACGCGGAGATGAGAAAGGCTGCGAGGGCGAGACGAGAAATCGTCGGGGTCATTCGAGTCAATTAAGTCCGTGAAGTGGTCTGACCGGCGGGCGCAATTTCGGTGGTAACCGCGGCCAAAGCAAGGCGTATGACAGTGTGCGATCCTGCCCGGACCGGGGCAGGATCGCATGTCACGATATCGTCAGGCGTCGGTCCGATTGCGCCAGGGGAAGAGGTTGGCGGGGAAGTCGGCGGCCGGCTTGCGCGGACGATGCGGCGGAGGCGGCGCCGGACGCGCGCCCGGATCCGACACGATCACCTTCCGGTAGAGATGCCAGGTGGCATGGCCGAGCAGGGGGATCACCACGGCAAGGCCGAGGAAGGCTGGAATGGTGCCCAGCGCCAGCAGGACCGCCACGATCAGGCCCCAGGCCGCCATCGGCACCGGGTTCTTCGCGACCACGCGCAGCGACGTCACCATCGCCTCGAACGCGCCGGCATGGCGGTCGAGCATCAACGGGAACGACACGGCGCTGATACAGAGCGCGGCAAGGGCGAACAGGAAGCCGGTGCCGCAGCCGACCACGATCAGCCACCAGCCTTGCGGGCTCGTGAGAACACGCGTCAGAAAATCCGAGATCCCGGATGCGCCTTCATAGCCGAACGCCGCGACGTAGATCGCCTGCGCGGTCGCAACCCAGGTCACGAACAGGGCGAGCAACAGCGCGCCGAGACCGAGCATGGCGCCGAAGGAGGGCGAACGCAGCACCTCCATGGCATCCCAGGCGCTGGCCTCCTCATAGCGTTCGCGCCGGCTGGAGAGCTCGTAGAGACCGAGTGCGGCGAACGGGCCGATCAGGGCGAAGCCCGCGGCCAGCGGGAACAACAGCGGCAGCACCGAATAACCCATCACCACGCGGGCGAGCACGAGGCCCAGCACAGGATAGATCACGCAGAGGATGATGGCGTGGCTCGGGACCGCCTTGAAATCTTCCCAGCCGCGCTTGAGCGCATCGTGCAGATCGGAGAGTTGGATGGTTCGGATCACCGGTCCAGCCGCTTCCGCGGTCTGGGCCATGGTGGGGACATTGCCCCGGTAAAGTGTGGCCATGGTCGCTTGCTCCTTAGGCGGCCGAATCCGGCGCCGGCAAACGGCGCAAGCGGCCGCTCTTCTCTGAGTTTCGCGATCCCGACCAGACGCGAATTCCGGATGGCACCGCGAGCTGAACGTCAAGGCTACGCCCATTTGCGAGTCCTGTCCCTCACGCTTGGGTGAGATTCGATGTCGCAGTGCAACCTCGACAATGTCATACGGTCGTCATTTCGCCGCAGATAAGCTGATGCTGCGTGTTGGTTCGCCGAACTTCGCGGGCGCAACGACGTAACTTGGTCTATAAGTGCCACTCAAGGCCCTTCCAACGGATCCTTTTCGGGGAGCAGACATGAGCATTTTCGGGAAAATCATGGGCGCGATCTTCGGCAGCAGTCATGCTTCCGCCGCGCCCGCAGGCAGCGCACCGTCGGGCACCGCGCCCGCTAGCGCCGCGCCTGGCGGATCGGCGCCTGCTGCCTCGCCCGGGGCGACAGTGGACGTCGCTTCGATCGTCGATGCGGCGGTCGCCGCGCACAAGGGCGAGAAGCTGGAATGGCGCACCTCGATCGTCGACCTGATGAAGGCGCTCGATATCGATTCCAGCCTCGCTGCGCGCAAGGACCTCGCCAAGGAGCTCGGCTACAGCGGCGACACCAATGATTCCGCGAGCATGAACGTCTGGCTGCACAAGCAGGTGATGTCCAAGCTCGCCGCCAATGGCGGCAAGCTGCCGCCTGAAATCAAGCACTGACCGACCCTCGGTCGTCAGCCAAGGGCCCGCGATCTCGCGGGCCCTTTTGCCGATTCAGGCGACGAGATCGGCATCCTCCGGATGCCTCTCGAGATAATCGACGACGAAGCCGCAACCGGCGATCACCTTATTGCCGTCGCGGCGGATCAGTTCCAGCGTGCCCTTGACCAGCTCGGACGCGATGCCGCGGCCGCGCAACGCGAGCGGCGTCTCGGTGTGGGTGATGATCACCGCCGACGGCGTCAGCCGGTAATTGGCGAAGGCGATTTCGCTGCCGACATCGAGTTCGAAGCGGCTTCTGTCCTTGTTGTCGCGTACCGATGGCGCCATGCAAAATCCTTCCGACATGCTGCTTGCCTCTGATCTAGGCGCCTGAACCGGCCCTTGCCAAGGTGCGACCAAGAGAGGTTGCCGCAGGGGAGATATCCGGAAAATGCGTGTCCCGCTCGGCCTGATGGCGCTCCTCGCCGCGCTGATCTCGACGGCGCCGGTGCCGGCTTCGGCCGAAGACGGTCCGGCCTGGAAGGCCTGCGTGGGATCGACCAGCACGCCGGACCAACGGGTCAAGGCCTGCTCGACCGTGATCGACACGAAGAGCGAGAGCGGATCTCGGCTCGCCGGCGCCTATTGCAACCGCGGCCATGGGCTCACCGAGAAGCGCGAGCTCGACGCCGCGCTGTCCGATCTCGACGAGGCGGTCAGGCTCGACCCCGGCTACGCCTGCGCCTACAACAACCGCGGCCGCGTCTACAGTTTCAAGCGCGACTATGATCGCGCCATCGCCGATTACGATCAGGCCATCACGCTCGATCCGTCGCTGGCGCTGGCCTACAGCAATCGCGGCGAGTCGCGTTTCAACAAGGGCGACCTTGACGGTGCCTTCGCCGACTTCAACGCCGCGATCAAGCGTGATCCCAATTACGCAATGGCCTACGCCAATCGCGCGCTGGTGTATTACCGCAAGCACGACATGGCGCATGCGCTCGCCGACTACACCACGCGGATCAAGCTCGCGCCCGATCTGCTTGCCTATATCGACCGGGGCAACGTCTATCGTGACGGTGAGCAGCTCGATCGTGCCGCCGCCGACTATGGCGAGGCGATCCGTGTTGCGCCGACCGACGCGCGCGGCTGGCGCAATCGCGGCATGATCCGGCTCTATCAGGGTGACAGCAAGGGCGGCCTTTCCGACTACGACAAGGCGCTGCAATACGATCCCTCCGACGTGTTCTCGTGGAGCAATCGCGGACAGGCCAAGCTGCGGCTCGGCGACAAGCAGGGCGCGATCGCCGATTTCAGGAAGGCGCTGGAGTTGAAGCCGGGCCTGCCGACGGCGCAGGAACAGCTGAGGAAGCTCGGGGCGCTGTAGCTCTCCGTCATTGCGCGCAATGACGATGCTAGACCTTTACCAGGCCCTGATTGTCCGGATGCTTCAATCGGTCGCTTTGGCGAGCCTGGTATCCTCGGGCTGCGGCTGCGGGCGCAGGCATCCCTGGCAGATGACAAGGGAACGGTTGACCCTGGCGTCCTGCTCGGCCTCGATGCCATCCTGCGCCTGCCACCATTCTTTCGAATAGGGCTGAAGCCCGGCTTGCGACCTGTTGCGCTCGGACCGGACGGCGGTCCGGGTTGGTTCTGAGGCAGCACGCGGCCGATTGGGATTCTCGCCCGCACCATCCCAGCCATAGCGCGCAGGCTTGAAGGCGGGATCGGAGGCCAGATGTGCCTGCGGGCCCACGGCACACCCGGCAAGCGCCAGCGACAACAGGAGGAGGGCGGGCGCTTTGACCATGATGCGGCACTCTGTACACAAGAACTGAACGAGGTTGCGCCGATCATATTTAAAATTTCCTGAACGGTTGGATGGGCTGCGCTGCGACTCGCGGCCTTGCAGGGGCACTGGCTATGGCGATAAATGGGCTGCAATGAGCGGGAGGCTTGCGCGCCGTCCGCTATCGAAGAGGAAGCCCGATGCAGCCCCTGCGCATGTCCCGCCGCGTCATGAATCTCGCTCACATGCTGACCCAGAATGCGCGGCGGCATGGATCGCGTCCCGGGTTCGTCTGGGGTGACAGATCCTGGACCTGGCGCGAGATCGACGCGCAGGTCTCGGCGCTCGCCGCAGCACTCGCCGCGCGCGGCATCGCCAAGGGCGACCGCATCCTGGTTCATTCCAAGAACGGCGACGAGATGTTCTTTTCGATGTTCGCGGCGTTTCGGCTTGGCGCCGTCTGGGTGCCCACCAATTTCCGCCTGATGCCGGACGAGGTCACCTACCTCGCGCATGCCTCCGGCGCGAAGGCGTTTCTGTGCCACGTCGATTTTCCCGAGCAAGCCGCGGCCGTGAAGGGCGGGGCGCTCGAATTCACCTGGAGCATTGACGGCAAGGCCACGTTCGGTGAGCGCTCGGTTGCCGACGCCATCGCCTCGCAGGCAAGTCACGTCGTCGAGAACGTTGCCGTCGAGCATGACGATCCCTGCTGGTTCTTCTTTACATCGGGGACCACCGGCCGCTCCAAGGCGGCGGTGCTGACTCATGGCCAGATGGGCTTTGTCGTCACCAACCATCTCGCCGATCTCACGCCCGGCGTCACCGAAGCGGACGCCTCGCTGGTGGTTGCGCCGCTATCGCATGGCGCCGGCGTGCATCAGCTGGTTCAGACCGCGCGCGGCGTATGCACTGTGCTGCTGCCGACGGAGAAATTCGACATCGACGAGGCGTTTCGCCTGATCGAGGCGCATCACGTCAGCAATCTCTTTGTCGTTCCGACCATTCTGAAGATGATGGTCGAGCATCCCGCCGCCGACAAATACGATCATTCCTCGCTGCGCCAGGTGATCTATGCCGGTGCGCCGATGTATCGCGAGGACCAGAAGGCTGCCCTGAAGAAGCTTGGCAAGGTCATCGTGCAGTATTTTGGTCTGGGCGAGGTCACCGGCAACATCACGGTGCTGCCGGCGGCGCTGCATGATCCCGAGGACGGCCCGCACGCGAAGATCGGCACCTGCGGCTTCGAACGCACCGGCATGCAGGTCTCGATCCAGGACGACGAGGGCCGCGAGCTCGGCGCCAACCAGAGCGGCGAGATCTGCGTGATCGGCCCTGCGGTGCTTGCCGGCTATTACGACAACCCCGAGGCCAACGCGAAGGCGTTCCGCAACGGATGGTTCCGCACCGGCGATCTCGGTCACATGGACGAGGAAGGGTTCGTCTACATCACGGGACGCGCCTCGGACATGTACATCTCCGGCGGCTCCAACATCTATCCGCGCGAGATCGAGGAGAAGATATTGACCCATCCTTGCGTCGGCGAGGTTGCGGTGCTCGGCGTGCCCGACGCGACCTGGGGCGAGGTCGGCGTTGCCGTCTGCGTGGCGCGCGAAGGCGAGAAGCCGGTGAGCGAAGCGGAGATGGCGGCGTTCCTTTCGCCAAAAGTGCCGCGCTACAAGATGCCGAAGCGGTTCTTCTTCTGGGAGGCCTTGCCGAAATCCGGCTATGGCAAGATTCCGAAGCGCATGGTGCGCGACGAGCTCGAGGCGCGCGGGCTGCTCGATCTCGACAAGACACAGGCGGGCTGAGCGTACGCGATGCGGAGTATCAAGCAGCCAGGCGCACCCGTCGCAGAGCGTATCCAATGGGTCGAGGCGAGGGGACGCGCTTTCTCCTTCACGATACAAGCAGGTCTGCCGCTGCTGGAAGCCGCGCGCCGCGGTTTTGCCGCAGAGGGATTTGCCGGCGGCGTGCTGAGTTTTGGCAGCTGCGCGCTGGGGCCTTTCGCCTATGTCATGCCCGCGCTGTCGAAGACCAGCGAGAACGCCGCGTTCTACAGCGAGACCTTCAGGCCCAGCGGCGTGACGCGCACGAAGCTCGGCAGCATGACGCTGGGCCTGCGCGATGGCGCGCCGTTCTTTCATTGTCACGGTCTTTGGACGGAGGCCGATGGTGGTCGCGCCAGTGGCGGCCACATGCTCCCGGACGAGACTGATGTCGCCGAGCCGTTTGAGGTCGAGGCCTTCGGTGTCGATGGTGCAATGTTCACCGCCGAGCCCGATCCCGAGACCAACTTCAAGCTGTTCGGGCCGGTCGTAGCCGCGAGCACCGGCGTGCGCACGGTCAGCCGCGCTTTCGCGATGCGGCTGCGCCCCAATCAGGATTTTGCGGGCTGTCTCGAAGACTTCTGCCGTGCGCACGACATCGTGCGTGCGAAGCTCCATGGCGGCGTCGGCTCGACCATCGGCGCGCACTTCACCCATGGCGGCGTGACCGAGCCGTTCGCGACCGAGCTTGCGATAACGGCCGGTGCGATTGCGCCCGGCTCCACCGGCGCGCTCGAAGCTGCGCTCGATGTCGCCCTGATCGACTACACCGGCGGCATCGCCGAGGGCCGCCTGGTCCGCGGCGACAATCCGGTGCTGATGACCATGGAGCTGGTGCTGGAAGCGCTGGAGTAATGAGCGACCGGCGCCTGAGCTCGCAATGACGGAGTGGAGGCAACTGCATTCTCCACTCTCGTGTCCCGGACGCGACGCAGCGCGTAGCGGTGCGGTGCAGAGCCGGGACCCAGTAAGCCGCACGGACGGATTGCTGATGCATGGGCCCCCGGCTCTGCACCGCACCGCTGAAGTAGCGCCGCGTCCGGGGCACGGGAGCAAAATCCATCTTCGTATTTCAATCCACATAGTCCGCGCGGTTTCCCGTTCTCGCGGCACATCGTGCCCGAGCTTTGCGGCAGTTGCCGCCCCCAAAAGTGCCGAGGGCGCAGGGAAGGCCGGGCGCCGGCTGGCACCAGCGGTCCACTGTGCGAAAGTTGCGTTACGAAAGGTGCACAGCGGCATACAGGTGAAGCCAAACGACCGGCCTTCCCTGCGCAGTGGTTTTACGGCTTATGTCGTGCTCTCCCCGGGGAGCGATGCACTATTGCCCCCGTCGCCTTGCAGATGGCTGATGTTGCAGACCCGGTCGGGCCGTCACATCACCACAAGATTTGGCGCACAGACCCCGGGCGCCAGGACCACACGATTTTGCCGTACGCGGGCTGCACCGGTCGTGTGCGCGCGGATCGCTGCTCACGGAGTGATCCGCCCTGCAACCACCCTCTCGCCGACGCCGCCCGCGTCCACCACGTCCCATCCCGCGTTCGTGACGATCGCGATCCGCCCCTCGGCCGGGTTGGGACGGATTTCTATACGATAATCCGAAATACGGATAAAGAGAAATATTTTGACGCGATAGCGTTGACCTTGCGGTGGGGTGTTTTGCCCGCCGGGCGGCGCAAGAGGTTGTGGGTTGCGTATATCTTCGCCGCAACGCCGCCATGTACCGGTCTCCCCTCGGCCCCAAAATGAGCTAGGATGATCGCAGCGCGCCTCAAGTCGCGCACGATCAACGAGACGTATGAGGGAACGAGATGAGGGTGACGATTGGACGGCGCACGCTGTTGGTGGCGGCGCTGACGGCGGCGGGAGCGGCGGCTTTGACGGCGGCGTTTGCGCCGGCCTGGGCCCACGGTCCGACCCGGCAGAAGGTGCGCGAATCCATCGAGATCAACGCCGCCCCGGCCAAGGTCTGGGCCGCGATGGGGAATTTCCAGGACATGAGCTGGCTGCCGCCGGTCACCAAGACCGAGGGCGAGAAGGGCAACGAGATCGGCGCCACCCGGAAGCTGACGCTGACGGGAGGAGCGATCGTCGACGAGGAGCTCTACAAGTTCGACGCCGCCGCCATGACCTATTCTTACCGGATCACCAATGTGGACGTGAAGGTGCTGCCGGTGACCAATTATTCCTCGACGCTGACGGTGACGCCGAGCGCCGACGGCAAGGGCTCGACGCTGGAATGGGCCGGCGCGTTCTACCGCGGTTTCCCCAACAACGAGCCGCCGCCGGAGCTGAGTGACGCGGCCGCGGTCAAGGCGGTGAAGGGGCTGTATCAGGCCGGCCTCGAGTCGCTGAAGAAGAAGATCGAGAGCGGAAGCTGACCGTGCGGGCGCTGGTCCTGGCGGCGCTGGCCGCCGGCCTTTGCCTTGCGCACGCATCCGCCGAAGAGGCGTTCGTCACCAACCAGCTCAGCGACGATCTGATGGTCGTGGACCTCGCCACGGCGCGCAGCGTGGCAACCATCCCGATCGGCGGCAAGCCGGCCGGCGTCGCCGTCAGCGCGGACGGACGCTTTGCCTATGTGACGAGCCCGGATGCCAAGGCCGTGACGGTGGTGGACGCAGCAACGCGGCAGGTTGCGGGGCGGATCGAGGTCGGCGGCGGGCCGCTCGGCATTGCCGTCGCGCCTGATGGCCGGACCGTCTATGTCGCGGACTGGTATGCGGCGGCGGTGCGGGTGATCGACGCGGCAACGCGCAGCGTCACGGCCAGCATTGCGGTCGGCGCCTCGCCCTCGGGGCTCGCGGTGACGCCTGATGGCAAGCTGCTGCTCTCGGCCGACCGTGACGACGACAGCGTCTCGGTGGTGGACACCGCGACGCGCGCGCGCAAGGCGACCATCAAGGTCGGCACGCGTCCGTTCGGCGTCAGCATCGATGCCGAGGGCAAGCGCGCCTACACCGCCAATGTCGGCTCCAACGACGTCTCCGTGATCGATATCGCAGAAGCGCGCGAAATCGGGCGCGTGCCGGTCGGGATGCGACCCTATGCGGTGGCGCTGACGCTGGGCCGCGGCTTCGTCACCGACCAATATGGCGGCACGGTCAGCGTGTTCGATGTTGCGACGCTGAAGCCGGTGAAGCGCATCAATGTCGGCGACTATCCCGAAGGCATCGCCGCGACCGCGGACGGCAAGCGAATCATCGTCGCCTGCTGGGAGAGCAACACGCTCAGCATCATCGACGCGGCCGAGCTGAAGGTGATCGGCGAGGTCAAGACCGGCGACGGCCCGCGCGCGTTCGGGGCGTTCTTGCGCAGGACGGAGTAGAGGATTGATGTGCACGCTCGTCAGGGCTACGGCACTGGAGACAACGTTCGCACGACCTCATCCATCCGCTCAAACACATGATCCGGCGCCAGCGCCCGCAGCGCCGCCGGCGCCGCATAACCCCAGCACACCGCACCGCAGGCAATCCCGACGGCCCGCGCCGCCTCGATGTCACGCACCTCGTCGCCGATCGAGATGACCTTGTCCGGCTCCACGCCGGCGCGGCGGATGACCCGGCGGAATTTCGCGGCCTTGCCGAACAGCGACGCCGCGCAGTCGAAATGCGCGAACAGCGCGGCGGAATCGCCAAGCTTCTCGCGCGCATTGGCCTCGCTGTCCGACGTCACCAGCGCGAGTTGCACACCATTTTTGGCCAGCGTCCGCAGCATCGCCTCGACGCCCGCAAACAGAAAGATCTCCGCCGCCGCCTCCGCCTTTAGCCGCCGCGCATGCCGCGCGATCGCCGGCAGCTTCCACAGTGGTACCTCGAGCCGAGCCAGAATCTCGCGGCTCGAAGCATGCCGCAGAGCCTCGATATCCTCATCCGCGACACGGCGAAATTTGAAGCGATCGGCGACATCGTTGATGACGCGCAGGAACCACGGAAAGCTGTCGGCCAGCGTGCCGTCGAGATCGAAGATGGCGAGGGAGTAGGGCATGGGAGACGGGTTTTGGAGTTCGCTGACAAGCCAAATGTCGCGTGCTATAGTACGGAACAGTTCGAGGACAGCCATGCGGCACGAGCGGATTGAAATCAACCCGGCGATCATGGACGGCAAACCTGTCATCCGTGGGACGCGTGTGCCGGTTGAACTCGTGCTGCGCGAGCTGGGCGGGGGGATGACCACCGAGGCGATCATCGCGGAGCACCCGCGGCTGACAGCCGCTGACGTGCGGGCGGCGCAGGCCTTTGCGGCCGACTATCTGGCCGACGAAGACATTATTTATCGCTGAATCGTGCTCTGGCTCGCGGACGAATGCGTTACAGTCTCTTTGGTTCGAGAGCTCCGCGGTGCCGGTCACGACGTGCTCTATATCGCCGAGTTTGCTGCCAGTCTGAGCGATGTAGATGTCATTGCGCTGGCGTCCCAGGAGGGACGTCTTCTCCTCACGGCTGACAAGGATTTTGGCGAGCTTGTCTTTCGTCGCGGCCACGCCGTTCCAGGCTTGATCTTGCTGCGTATCGGTCCAGAGAACGGGCCGCTCGTGAAAGCGCGGCTGCTGGAGGCCATAGATCAGTTCGGCCCGGGACTGTTCGGCCGATATGTCGTGATTGACGAGGTTCGTTTCCGATCCCGTCCCCTCTAGCGCCGCGGAGACCGTCGATCATCCCAACCTATTCGAGGCCAGGGAGATCACTCCGCCGCCTCGCTCGCCGCTCGTCTCCGCTTCGGCTTCCGCGCCTTCGCCAGCACCGGGGCCAGAAACTTGCCGGTGTAGCTCCGCGGCGCTTTCGCGATATCTTCCGGGGGGCCCCAGGCGACGATTTCGCCGCCGCCGTCGCCGCCTTCGGGGCCGAGGTCGATGACCCAGTCGGCGGTCTTGATGACTTCGAGATTGTGCTCGATCACCACCACCGTGTTGCCCTGCGCGACCAGCTCGTGCAGCACCTCCAGCAGCTTCTTGACGTCGTGGAAGTGCAGCCCGGTGGTCGGCTCGTCCAGGATGTAGAGCGTGCGGCCGGTGGCGCGCTTTGACAGCTCCTTTGCGAGCTTGACGCGCTGGGCTTCGCCGCCGGAGAGCGTTGTGGCCTGCTGGCCGACGTGGATGTAGTCGAGGCCGACGCGATGCAGGGTCTGGAACGTCTCGCGCACGCGCGGGACCGCCTTGAAGAACTCGGCCGCTTCCTCGACGGTCATGTCGAGCACGTCGGCGATGCTCTTGCCCTTGAACAGGACTTCGAGCGTTTCGCGGTTGTAGCGCTTGCCCTTGCAGACGTCGCAGGTGACGTAGACATCGGGCAGGAAGTGCATCTCGATCTTGATGACGCCGTCGCCCTGGCAGGCCTCACAGCGGCCGCCCTTGACGTTGAAGGAGAAGCGGCCGGGCTCGTAGCCGCGCGCCTTGGACTCCGGGAGGCCGGCGAACCACTCGCGGATCGGCGTGAAGGCGCCGGTATAAGTCGCGGGGTTGGAGCGCGGCGTGCGGCCGATCGGCGACTGGTCGATGTCGATGATCTTGTCGATGTGCTCGAGGCCCTCGATGCGGTCGTGCGGGGCGGCGCCCTCGCTGGCATTGTTCAGCTTGCGGGCGATGGCCTTGTAGACCGTGTCGATGAGGAGCGTCGACTTGCCGCCGCCGGAGACGCCGGTGACGCAGGTGAACAGGCCGAGCGGAATTTCGGCCGTGACGTTCTTGAGATTATTGCCGCGCGCATTCACCACCTTGATGGTGCGGCGATGGTTCGGCGGACGCCGCTCCGGCACCTCGACCTCGAGCTCGCCGGTGAGATATTTGCCGGTGAGCGATTTCGGGTTGCGCATGATCTCGGCCGGCGTGCCTTCGGCGATGATGTTGCCGCCATGCATGCCGGCACCGGGGCCGATGTCGAGGACGTAGTCGGCCAGGAGGATCGCGTCCTCGTCGTGCTCGACCACGATCACGGTATTGCCGAGGTCGCGAAGCCGCTTCAGCGTGTCGAGCAGGCGCGCGTTGTCGCGCTGGTGCAGGCCGATCGAGGGCTCGTCCAGCACGTAGAGCACGCCGGTCAGTCCCGAGCCGATCTGCGAGGCCAGGCGGATGCGTTGGCTCTCGCCGCCGGACAGCGTACCGGAGGCGCGGGACAGCGTGAGATAGTTCAGGCCGACGTCGAGCAGGAAGGTCAGGCGCTCGCGAATCTCTTTCAGGATGCGGCCGGCGATCTCGTTCTGCTGCGCGTTCAACGCCTCCGGCACGGTCTCGAACCACGCGCCGGCGCCCTTGACCGACATCTCCGAGATGTCACCGATGTGCTTGCCGCCGATCTTGACGCAGAGCGCCTCGGGCTTGAGCCGAAAGCCGTTGCAGCCTCCACAAGGCACATCGTGGAAATATTTCGACAGCTCCTCGCGCGCCCACTCGCTCTCGGTCTCGCGATAGCGGCGGTTGATGTTGGTGATGACGCCCTCGAACGGTTTCTTGGTGTCGTAGGAGCGGACGCCGTCTTCATACGAGAACTTGATCTCGTCCTCGCCGGAGCCGTGGAGGATCGCGTTCTGCGTCTTCTTCGGCAGATCCTTCCATTTGGTGGTCAGCGTGAACTTGTAGTGCTTGCCGAGCGCAGTCAGCGTCTGAATGTAATAGGGCGAGGAGGACTTGGCCCAGGGCGCGATCGCGCCCTTGCCAATGGGGAGCTCCTTGTCGGGGATGACGAGGTCTTCATCGACATGCTGCTCGACGCCGAGGCCGCCGCAGGCGGGGCAGGCGCCATAGGGATTGTTGAAGGAGAAGAGTCTGGGCTCGATCTCGGGGATGGTGAAGCCGGAGACTGGGCAGGCGAACTTTTCCGAGAACAGCATGCGCTCGGGTCCGCTCTTGTCGTGGATCTTTGCGGTCTTCTTTTTCTCTTTCTCTTCCGCGGGCGCGGTCGCCGGCGCGTCGGCGAACTCGATGACGGCGAGGCCCTCGGCGAGTTTCAGCGCGGTCTCAAAGCTTTCGGCGAGGCGCTGGCCGATGTCGGCGCGCACCACGATGCGGTCGACGACGACGTCGATGTCATGCGGGAATTTCTTGTCGAGGGTCGGCGCCTCGCTGAGCTCATGGAAGGTGCCGTCGATCTTGACGCGCTGAAAGCCCTTCTTGAGCCATTCGGCGAGCTCTTTCCGGTACTCGCCCTTGCGGCCGCGCACGACCGGCGCGAGCAGATAGAGGCGCGTGCCCTCGGGGAGCGCCAAGACGCGATCGACCATCTGCGAGACGGTCTGGCTCTCGATCGGAAGGCCTGTGGCCGGCGAATAGGGCACGCCGACGCGCGCCCATAACAGGCGCATGTAGTCGTAGATTTCGGTGACGGTGCCCACGGTGGAGCGCGGGTTCTTCGACGTCGTCTTCTGCTCGATCGAGATCGCAGGCGACAGGCCGTCGATCTGGTCGACGTCGGGCTTCTGCATCATCTCCAGGAACTGGCGGGCATAGGCCGACAGCGATTCGACGTAGCGGCGCTGGCCCTCGGCGTAGATGGTGTCGAACGCGAGCGAGGATTTGCCGGAGCCTGACAGCCCCGTGAACACCACCAGCTTGTCGCGGGGAATCTCGACGTCGATGTTCTTGAGGTTGTGCTCGCGCGCGCCACGGATCGTAATTGCGCGCAGGTTTGATCCCACGTTCGGCAGTTGGCGCTTCGCCTTGATCACTTCATCCATCCTGGTGGTCCTCAAGAATCCCAAAGGCGCGCGATCGCGCCAACGCTGGAAGGCGCGCTTCGCCCGGAACCGGGATCGGCGCCGATGGGTATGTCAGCGAACGTAGGAAGAACGAGGAGGGATTTCCAGTGGCCTTTGCGAATCGTCAACGGATTGTTGGCGCGCTGGCGGCATCTGGCAGCAGGAGGGCCAGCGGAACTACGCTGCAGGAGACCGCGCAAACAAAAAGGCCGGCGCAAGGCCGGCCTTTCGTAACGATGTGACGTCGGTCGTGCAGATCAGTACTTCGCGACGATCGGACCGCCGAAGCGATAGTTCAAGCGAACCGTGGCCATATCCACGTCCTGCTTGATGCTGTCGCTGCGGGTGTTCACACCGAGGAAGGTGAAGCTGTCGGTGTGCTTGCCCATGAACAGGTGGTTATATTCGACGGCGACCGACCAGTTCGGAGCGAAGCCGAACTCGATGCCGGTGCCGACCGTGCCACCCCAACGGGTTTCGTTGGCGGTATCGAGGGTGACGCCACCCAGAGTGCCGCTGAACTTGTTGTGGGTGACGGCCGCGCCGCCCTTCACGTACCAGAGCACGTTGTTCCAGGCATAACCCACCTGACCGGTGAAGAGGCCGATGGCGTCGATCTTGGTGTTGTTCACCAGCGGGAAGAACGCGGCGGGCGAGCTGGTGTTCGAGCCCTTCAGGTCAGCCCAATCGCCCTGGGCTTCGAGGCCGAACACCCAATTGCTGGACTGCCAGCGATAGCCGATCTGGCCGCCGACGATGGCGCCGGTTGCATTGTGGCAGCCTTCAGCCGTGACGGGGACTGGTGCGCCAAGCACCGAGGTCGTATCCCAGCAATTGTGGCTCGAGCCACCACCGGCGTTGGCGCCGATGTAGAAGCCGGTCCAGTTGTAGACCGAAGCCATAGCCACCGGAGCCTTGGTGTAGGGGCGCGCCGCGAGATCAGCGGCCGAAGCCGGGGCAGCGAGAGCGAACAAACAGGCCGAAGCCAACAAAATCTTTTTCATTTTCAACTAATCCCAGTCCCCAGTTTCTGTTGCCCTCCCTATTCGGGAAAGGCATCGGACACTCTCGTCCAACTGATGTCACTCTTACACTACTAAAGCCGCAAGTTGTGTGTCCCACCGGCCACAGCAGCCTGAAAATGGAGCACTTGTTGACCTGTTATTCCCGTCGGGGAACGGAAACGAAAAGGCCGGCGCGAAGGCCGGCCTTAGAGTTCTTGAATGATGTCAGTTGGATCAGTACTTCGCGAGGACCGGACCGCCCCAGCGATAGTTCAAGCGGACAAGCCCCATATCGACATCCTGGCTAATTCGGTCGCTTCCGAATGTTGCGCCCGCGGGCGTTGTGAAGCCGATCGTGCGATTGCCAAGGAAGATGTGGTCGTACTCAAAGCCCAGCGACCAGTTTGGTGCGAAGCCGAACTCCAAACCGGCTCCGACCGTCCCACCCCAGCGAGTTTCACGCGCCGAAGCCAGCAGCGTACCCGCGCCGGGCGTACCTGCGGCGGCATAGACGTCGTACTTGTCACCGACCACGGCGCCGCCGCCCTTCACGTAGAGCAGCACGTTGTTCCAGGCGTAACCGACCTGACCGGTGATGAGCCCGAAAGAATCGATGCGAGAACGGTTGCGATCACCGGTCACCAAAGCGGTGCCCGGAAACAGTGTGCTCACGTTGTCGCCCCGGAAGTCGGCCCAGTTGCCCTGGCCTTCAAAGCCGAACACCCAACTGGCCGTCTGCCAGCGATAGCCGATCTGCCCGCCGACGGTGCCGCCTGTCGCATTGTGACAGCCTTCGCCGACCAATGTACCGGTCACCGGCGTAACGAAGTCCCAGCACTTGTGGCTCGACCCGCCGCCGCCGTTGATGCCGATGTAGAAGCCGCTCCAGTCATAGATGGTCGCAACCATCGGCGCCGGAGCCTTGGTGTAGGGACGCGCCGCCAGATCTGCCGCGCTTGCAGGAGCCGATACGCCCAACGCCACGGCACCGATTGCGCCAAACACAAGCTTATTCATTGCCAGTCTCCCCAGGTTCGTCGCTTCTTGTTGATCCGAAGCGGCTGATCAGGCGTGACGCCCATATGAACTAAGTCCGAGGCGACGGTAGCTCCATCGAGCGGCAGAGTCCGTCGCCCGGATGCAACAATGGCAGGCGGTGAAAGCGCCAATAACTTGCTGAATGTTAAGTTGTTCTGCTCTTCGGACGGGAACCTACAAAGGTTCCATCCAACGCTTCTGCAGATGAAGCATCCGCGAGCGACCGAATGTCGGGTTTGCAGGAACAAATCTGGAACGAGATCCAAATAGATGCTATATTTGGGGATAACCGGAGGGATCATGGGCTGAGCGTCCCTTGCGAGCGTATAGGGTCCTCAGCAGGGTGGCAGAGGCCGCGGGCGCGGCCCCGCCTCGTGAAATTCAGTGGCATTCAAATTCAGTGGCATTCGGAGTGGAGAGCGGCGATGGCGGGAAGCGTCAACAAGGTCATTCTGGTTGGAAATCTCGGTAAGGATCCCGAAATCCGCCGCACCCAGGACGGGCGGCCGATCGCCAATCTGAGCGTCGCCACCTCGGAGACGTGGCGCGACAAGGCGACCGGCGAGCGCAAGGAAAAGACCGAGTGGCACCGCGTCGTGATCTTCAATGAAGGGCTCTGCAAGGTCGCCGAGCAGTATCTGAAGAAGGGCGCCAAGATTTACGTTGAGGGTGCGCTCCAGACCCGCAAATGGACCGACCAGAGTGGCGTGGAGAAGTACTCGACCGAGGTCGTGCTGCAGGGCTTCAACTCGACGCTGACGATGCTGGACGGTCGCAGCGGCGGCGGCGGAGCCGGCAGCTTCGGCGACGAGTCGGGCGGCGATTTCGGATCATCGGGTCCGGTCAGCAGCGCGCCGCGCCGCCCCGTTGCCGCCGGCGGCGGTGGCCGCAACAACGACATGGACGACGATATCCCGTTCTGAGCGATCCCGTTCCAAGAACGTGGCGTGTCGCACGATGCCGACGCGCCGGCCGGATGGGGCGGCGCTTCTCGTGTCGTGTCAGCAAATCTCGCTAATCGGCAGGACGGGCTCGGGATTTCCGGGCCCGCTTCATGTTTGGGTTGAGCTCGGATTGCGTCTCGGCAAGCGCGCTGACGGGCACGTTCGTCGCACGGTTTTCCAGGTGTTCCAGGTGTTCCAGGCGATTTCGCAAGGTCGATGTGGCGGCTGTCCGAGACATGGCTCGCAAGGGCTTAAGTTATTGGAAAAATAGGCGGAAAAAGCGCTTGCCCAAGCCTCGCAAGGGTGGTTATCCGAGCCTCGATGCGCTATATGATTCCCAGATAAAACCTCACCGGATTTCCCCTTGGCTGACGACGACGACAAGCCCGGCGACCAGCCGGCGCAACCCTCGGATATTCGCCCTGTCTCCATCTTCGAGGAGATGAAGAAGTCCTATCTCGATTACGCCATGAGCGTGATCGTGGCGCGGGCGCTGCCTGACGCCCGCGATGGCCTCAAGCCGGTGCATCGCCGCATCCTGTACTCGATGAACGAGCAGGGGCACACGCCCGACAAGAAGTACGTCAAGTCCGCCCGCGTGGTCGGCGACGTCATCGGTAAATATCATCCGCACGGCGACCAGTCGATCTATGACGCCATGGTCCGCATGGCGCAGAACTTCTCCATGCGCGTGCCGTTGATCGACGGCCAGGGCAATTTCGGCTCGGTCGACGGCGATCCCCCGGCTGCCTATCGTTACACGGAAGCCCGGTTGACGAAGGTGGCGCTGGCTCTGCTGGCCGACATCGACAAGGACACCGTCGACTTCCAGCCGAACTACGACAACAACGAGACCGAGCCGTCGGTCCTGCCGGCCAAGTTCCCGAACTTGCTCGTCAACGGCGCCGGCGGCATCGCGGTCGGCATGGCCACCAACATCCCGCCGCACAATCTCGGCGAGGTCATCGACGCCTGCGTCGCGTTGATCGACAACCCCGCGCTCACCATCGACGAGCTCATCAACATCGTGCCGGGACCGGATTTCCCGACCGGCGGCGTCATCCTCGGACGGCAGGGCATCCGCGCCGCCTATCACCTCGGCCGCGGCTCGGTCATGATGCGCGGCAAGGTCGCGATCGAGACCATCCGCAAGGAGCGCGAGGCGATCATCATCACCGAGATTCCCTACCAGGTGAACAAGGCGACGATGGTCGAGCGCATCGCCGAGCTGGTGAAGGAAAAGAAGATCGAGGGCATCGGCGACCTGCGCGATGAATCGGATCGCGACGGCTACCGCGTCGTCATCGAATTGAAGCGCGACGCCGTGCCGGATGTAGTGCTGAATCAGCTGTACAGGTTCACCCCGCTGCAGACGAGCTTCGGCGTCAACATGGTTGCGCTCGACAGCGGCCGTCCGCGGATCATGCATCTGAAGGACCTGCTGGCGATCTTCGTCGACTTCCGTGAGCGGGTCGTCACGCGGCGCACCAAGTTCCTGCTCGCCAAGGCGCGCGATCGCGCCCATATCCTGGTCGGTCTGGCGATCGCGGTCGCCAATATCGACGAAATGATCCGCGTGATCCGGACCTCGCCCGACCCGACCACCGCCCGCGACACCCTGATGTCACGCGACTGGCCGGCCCGGGACGTCGAGGACATGCTGACGCTGATCGACGATCCGCGCCACCGCATCAGTGAGAACGGCACGATCCGCCTGTCGATGGAGCAGGCGAGGGCCATTCTCGACCTGCGCCTGCAGCGCCTCACCGCACTCGGCCGTGACGAAATCCGCGAGGAGCTCGACAAGCTCGCCGGTGAGATCGCCGACTATCTCGACATCCTGCGCTCGCGCGACCGCGTGCTGGGCATCATCAAGACCGAGCTCGCCGAAGTGAAGGCCGAGTTCGCCACCCCGCGCCGCACCGTCATCATCGAGCAGGAAGGCGAGGTCGAGGACGAGGACCTGATCCAGCGCGAGGATATGGTCGTCACCGTCTCCCACGCCGGCTACGTCAAGCGCGTGCCGCTGTCGGCCTATCGCGCGCAGCGCCGCGGCGGCAAGGGCCGCGCCGGCATGCAGACCCGCGACGAGGATTTCGTCAGCCGTCTGTTCGTGGCCTCCACGCACACGCCGATGCTGTTCTTCTCCTCGCGCGGCCAGGTCTACAAGATAAAGGTCTGGCGCCTGCCGATGGCCGCGCCGAACGCGCGCGGCAAGGCGCTGATCAACATCCTGCCGCTGGAGCAGGGCGAGCGCATCACCACCATCATGCCGCTGCCGGAGGATGAATCCACCTGGGGCAACCTCGACGTGATGTTCGCCACGACAGGCGGCAACGTCCGGCGCAACAAGCTGTCCGATTTCGTCGACGTCCGCCGCTCCGGCATCATCGCGATGAAGCTCGACGAAAATGAAGCGATCGTCGACGTGCAGATCTGCACCGAACACGACGACGTGCTTTTGACCGGCGCCGGCGGCCAGTGCATCCGTTTCCCCGTCACTGACGTGCGCGTGTTCACCGGGCGTACCTCGATGGGCGTGCGCGGCATTGCGCTTGGCGAGGGCGACAAGGTGATCTCGCTGGCGATTCTGCGTCATGTCGAGACCTCATCGGAGGAGCGCTCGGCGTACCTGAAGATGCGCCGTGCAGTCGTCGGCGAAGCCGCGACTGAGGAAGCAGCAGTGGATGCCGAGGCCGAGGAGACCTCGGGCAGCTACCAGCTCGCCCAGGAGCGCTATGTCGAGCTGTCGGCGGCCGAGCAGGTCGTGCTGACCGTCTCCGTCAATGGCTATGGCAAGCGGACTTCGTCCTACGAGTACCGCACCACGGGCCGCGGCGGCAAAGGCATCGTCGCCATGAGCGTCAACAACCGCAACGGCAACCTCGTGGCCTCCTTCCCGGTGGAAGAGGCCGACCAGATCATGCTGGTCACCGACAAGGGCCAGCTGATCCGCTGCCCGGTCGAAGGTATCCGCGTGGCCGGCCGCTCGACGCAGGGCGTGATCGTGTTCGACACCGCCGAGGACGAGCATGTCGTCTCGGTCGAGCACATCACGGAAGAGGCCGAGAGCGGGAACGGCGAGAACGGGAACTAACGCCGGCTACGGGGCGATTTCGGTTCGACCGAACTCGGCTTTTCTGGCTCCCAAGGCTTTTTTGCAAGCACGTCGGCGTGCCTCTCGCCTAAGACGCTGACGATAGAATTTAGGAGCACATCAATTCTATTCGTGATCTTGTAACCGCAAACGGGTCGGGCAACTTCGGCACTTGCTGCAGAAAAGAAGATAATTTCAGGCTTGCTACTATTGGTTCCCGGAGCGGAAACTAACATTTCGGCCATTCCAAATCCGGCTGGACTATGGGTGTTTTGCTCTTCATTGAAGCGAACTAACGCGCGCGATTTCGCCATCTCCGCTCCATACTGTTGGAGCTCGTCAGCTTTCATAAAGGCCTTGGTCAAGCTGGGATCCGGAAAATCAAAATAGTGCACTCGACAGCGGTCGAGCTTGCGTTGGCGATTGTCGGGATCTTTTGGCCGCCAGATGTTTGTAATAAGCAAGTCGAATGGACTGATCCGCATGGCTTCGAGTGCCTCTGCCGTTGTCGGAACCTGAACGACGATTAGTTTGAGCGTTTGTTCTAGAAAGTCCGCAATTGCCGCGTTCACAATTTCATTTGGTTTGTCGTCGACCCACAGGATTCGCGAGTGGACGATAGCGGGAGCAATACGTGAGGCCCGAACGAGTGCAGTCTTCACCGCTCGCTCATCAAAGAGGTAAAGGGAGTTTGATTTTACTGCTGCTTCGAGATTGGCCGCATCCTGATCAATAGTCTCTCGAGTAAACTTGAATCCGAAAACCTCACCTCCTGTGAGCCCCCAAAGCCATTTTTCTAAGAATTCTTGGTGATTAATGATCCAAACGGCAACCGTCGCTGCGAGGACAATTTTGAACAGCGAGGTCATCACATTGAAAAGGGTTTCCAATGCGGAAGACACAATCGTCAGCAAGCCGGGGTCAGATGGTTTAGACGCAGGCTCTTTTGCCCGAGGTTGCGCGTAGCTTCTGTTGCCTGGCATTGCATCCAAATTCTTTGAAGAATAAATCTACAATGTAGGGTAGTCTATAATTCAGATGCACAACTTAGCATTCTCCAACCTAAATCTCCAGCTCCGTCCCGAACTCCACCACCTGCTTGGTCGGCACGCCGAAGAATGCGGCCGAGCGTTCGGCGTTGCGCTGGAGGAAGGCAAACAGGGTTTCTCTCCAGACCCACATGCCCGGGACGTCCTCGCGCGGGATGATGGTCTCGCGCCCGACATAATAGGTGATGTCGGAGAGGTCGATGCCGGACAGCTTGCCGTGGCGGCAGGCGAGGGTCAGTCCTTCGTAGATCGTCGGGTTCTGCATGAAGCCGTAATGCAGGATGACGCGGGTGATGCCGGGGATGATCTCGATCACCTCGGTACGGTCCTCGTCAGTGATATGCGGAAGCTCCTCGATCAGCACGGTGACGAGGACGATACGCTCGTGCAGCACGTGGTTGTGCTTGACGAACTGGGTCAGCGCCAGCGGTACGCCGCGCGGCGCCGACGCCAGGAACACAGCCGTCCCGGGCAGTCGGGCGCTGCATTTGTTGACCGCCGTCTCGATCAGATCCTCCTCGGGCTGGCGCAGTTTTCCGCGCGCGGCCTCGACCAGCTTCACGCCGGCGCGCCACGTCAGCATCAGGAAGGCGACGAGGGCCGCGAGCAGCAGCGGAAACCAGCCGCCTTCGAACAGCTTGATCGAGTTGGCCGAGAAGAAGATCAGGTCGATCACGAAGAAGAAGCCGTTCACGGGCACTACCAGCCACGGCGAATAGCCCCACTGGATTGCGACCAGGGCGGCGAGCAGCGTGGTGATCGCCATCAGGAGCGACACCGCGATGCCATAGGCGCCGGCGAGCGCCTCCGAGGTGCCGAAGCTCAGGACCGCGCCGAGCGTTGCGGCGGCGAGCAGCCAGTTCACCAGGGGCACGTAGATCTGGCCGATCGCGTCACTCGTGGTGTGGCGAATCTGCATGCGCGGAAGGAAGCCGAGCTGGATCGACTGCTGGGTCAGCGAGAACACGCCGGAGATGATCGCCTGCGAGGCGATCACGGTCGCAACCGCCGAGAACGCCACCAGCGGATAGTGCAGGGCGTCGGGGCAGAGCTGGAAGAACGGATTTTCGATCATTGTGGGGTCGGTGATCAAGAGCGCGGCCTGGCCGAAATAGTTCAGCACCAGCGCGGGCAGGCAGATCGCGAACCAGGCCAGCCGGATCGGCAGACGGCCGAAATGCCCCATGTCGGCATACATGGCCTCGCCGCCGGTCACCGCGAGGAAGGCCGCGCCGAGGATCGCGAAGGAGACATGGAAATCCTGGTGGATCAGGAATTCGAACGCATAGAGCGGGCTGAGCGCCGCCAGCACCGCCGGCGCCTTGACGATGCCGTGGATGCCGAGCGCGGCCAGCACGAAGAACCAGGCCAGCATCACCGGTCCGAAGATGCGGCCAATGAAGCCGGTGCCCTGCTTCTGCATTATGAACAGGCCAACCAGGATGACGATGGTGACGGGCACCACGACGGGCGCCAGCGAGGGGGCGTCGACCTTGAGGCCCTCGATGGCGCTGAGCACTGAGATCGCGGGCGTGATCGCGCCGTCTCCGTAGAGCAGCGCAGCGCCGACGAGGCCGACGACCAGCAGATGGGCGCGCCAGGTGCCGGGTTGGGCGTTGCGCGCGTGCAGCAGCGCCAGCAGCGCGACGATGCCGCCTTCGCCGCGGTTGTCCGCACGCAGGATCAGCAGCGCATATTTCAGCGAGATGATGAGCAGCAGTGCCCAGAGGATCAGCGAGGCAACGCCCAGAACAGCATCGTTGGTCACTGCGCCGCCGTGGGCGGCGGCCTTGGCGGCTTCCTTCAGGGCGTAGAGGGGACTGGTGCCGATATCGCCATAGACCACCCCGAGGGCCCCCATGGTCATGGCGATCGGCACAGGGTCAGGATGATGGCCGGAGGCGACTGCGGGCGTACTGGACAAGATCGACCCCCGATGGGATCGCGCCCGTCGGACCATTCCGACGGGCGCGAGCATCAGGCAGTCTGCGACGGGATGTCGCAAATATCCATCTTCATTATCTTGGGCTTTATATCGGGGTTTGTGACGCGAAGCTGACAGACCCGATTACGGGGTACGGTCGGCGGTCACGAGGCGAGCCTCGCGGATGTTGGCTTTGGTACCGACCTGGCGGAGACAGGAGGCCTCGAAATTCGGCCAAGCCTGCTGCGAGCAGTCCTTGCCGATGGCGCGGATATCGAGCCGGTCGCTCTTGGCGAGCGGCTGCGGCACGCTGGCCTCGACGGTCGGGGCGAAGCCGGGCAGGAGGGTGAGAGCGGCAGCGACACACGCAGAGATGGCGATCGCTGAAAGAGCCTTGATCATTGACAGTCCCCTGTGCTGCGGCCGCTACGCCCAGTGTGCGGCCCGTCATTTCGTTGGCTGGATTAGTAACCATGACCAGTTTCCGGACGTCTTCGCGGCTGTGGGAAATGGTTTCGTTCGCGCGTCCTTTGGTTTCGTGGCCGCCCTCAGGACGAAACAAACCCGCCATCGTCGACATGGCCGGACGGACATTTTGCGGAAAATGGGCAGGAAATGGCCAGGGAACCCGCCCGGCTTGCCGGCCCGGGCCGGGCGCGGTAGGACGTGACCATGCCGCGCATTGCCTTCTACCCAGGTTCCTTCGACCCCATCACCAACGGCCATCTGGACGTGGTCCGGCACAGCGTGCCGCTGTGCGACAGGCTCGTTGTCGCAATCGGGGTGCATCCCGGCAAGAAGCCGTTGTTCTCGACCGAGGAGCGGCTAAAGATGCTCCATGACGTCTGCGGGCCGGTGGCGGCCCAGGCCGGCTGCGTGCTCGAGGCTGTGACGTTTGACGATCTGTCGGTGGTCTCGGCGCGCAAGCACGGTGCGACCATCATGATTCGGGGCCTGCGCGACGGCACCGACCTCGACTACGAGATGCAGCTCGCCGGCATGAACGGCGCCATGGCGCCCGAGGTGCATACGGTCTTCCTGCCGGCCTCTCCCATGGTCCGCCCGATCACCGCCACTTTGGTGCGCCAGATCGCCGCCATGGGCGGTGACGTCTCGGCCTTCGTCCCGCCGCTGGTTGCGGCACAGCTCAAGGCAAAATTCGCCTGATAACGGCGCGTTTCCTCTCTCATCTCTGATCCGGAGTTATCATGATCCGAATTCTCGCAGTTCTTGCCGCGGTTCTGTTCGCGGCGCCGGCCTTCGCGCAAGCCTTGCCGGCGGGCCTCGACAAGGCCAACGCCGTCGTCATCGACACCACCAAGGGCCGCATCGTCATCAAGCTGCGGACGGATCTGGCGCCCCAGCACGCCGAGCGCATCAAGCAGCTCGCGCGCGAGGGCTATTACAACAACGTGCCGTTCCACCGCGTCATGGACGGCTTCATGGCGCAGACCGGCGACGGCGAGAAATTCAACGGCACCGGCGGCTCGAAATATCCGAATCTGAAACAGGAATTCTCCAAGGTGCATTTTGCCCGCGGCATCGTCGGGATGGCGCGGCGCGGCGACAGCGTCGACACTGCCAACTCGCAATTCTTCATCATGTTTGCGGACGGCGGCAGCCTCGACAACCAGTACACCGTGATCGGCGAGGTCGTGCAGGGCATGGACGTCGTCGACAAGCTGAAGAAGGCGCCTCCCGGATCAAGCGGCGGCACCGTCACCGACCCCGACAAGATGGTGAAGGTGCAGGTCGCTTCCGACATCAAGTAGGAGAGACGATGGCGCGCTGCGCTGGCAAGCTCCTGCTGGTTGCCGCGGTTCTGCTGCTCGGCGTCTCCGGAGCGGCCGCCGGGGACACGCAGGTCAACACCATCCAGGACATCTTCCGGCATCTGCGCACCTGCTGGAAGCCGCCGCCTGCCGCCAGGGCCCGTCCCATCGACATCACCGTCGTCGTGAGTTTTAACCGGGCTGGAAACATTCTGGGCCATCCGAGGATTACCTATGAATCCGCGGAGGCTTCCGACGATGACCGGCTGCAATACCGGGTCGCGGTGATGGAGGCATTGCAACGCTGCACGCCGATGCCATTTACCGATGCGATGGCCGGCGCCGCTGCGGGGCGTCCATTCGCGATCCAGTTTCGCAACCGGAAGACTTCACCCTCAACCCAAGAGAGACGAGCATGAGTGCCACCGAAAACACCCTGATCCTCGAGACCACCCAGGGCCCCGTCACCATCGAGATGCGGCCTGATCTGGCGCCCGGCCACGTCGCGCGCATCAAGGAGCTCGTGCGCGAAGGCTTCTACGACGGCATCGTGTTCCATCGCGTGATCGACGGCTTCATGGCGCAGACCGGCTGCCCGCAGGGCACCGGCACCGGCGGCTCCGGCCAGAAGCTGAAGGCCGAGTTCAGCAAGGAGCCGCATGTGCGCGGCGTCACCTCGATGGCCCGTGCGGCAAGCCCCGACTCCGGCGACAGCCAGTTCTTCATCGTGTTCGACGACGCCCGCTTTCTCGACAACCAGTACACGGTGTGGGGCAAGGTCACCGAGGGCATGGATAACGTCGACAAGATCAAGCGCGGCGAGCCCGTGCAGAACCCCGACAAAATCGTCAAGGCGCGGATGGCGGCTGACGCGGAGTAGGCGTTTCCCCTCATGGTGAGGAGGCGCGTAGCGCCGTCTCGAACCATGAAGGCCAAGCTGCAGCAGCGGGGCCTTCATCCTTCGAGACGCGCGTTCCGCGCTCCTCAGGATGACTATGTGGCGCTGAATCCGACATGCGGACCGATCTCTTCGATTTCGACCTGCCCGCCGAGCGCATCGCATTGCGCCCGGCGAGCCCGCGCGACTCCGCGAAGATGCTGGTTGTCGATCACGGCACGCTGCGCGACCGTGTCATCGCCGACCTGCCGCAATGGCTGAAGCCGGGCGACCAGCTTGTTGTCAACGACACCAAGGTGATCGCGGCGCAATTGAAGGGCCGCCGCATCGGCCGCGAGACCGAGCCGAAGATCGAGGCGACGCTGATCAAGCGCGTCGACGGCTCGCGCTGGCAGGCACTGGTGAAGCCCGCCAAGAAACTCACGCCCGGCGACCGCATTCGCTTCGGCAATGAGGGCAAGGTCTGCCTGCTCGGCCATCTCGACGCCGAGGTCGAGGCCAAGGGCACTGAGGGTGAGGTGACGCTGTCATTCTCGTTCCACGGCCCGATACTGGATCAAGCCATCGCCGATCTCGGCAGCCCGCCGCTGCCGCCCTACATCGCCTCCAAACGCACGCCGGATGATCAGGACCTCGCCGACTACCAGACTATGTTCGCGGCGAATGAAGGCGCCGTTGCCGCGCCGACAGCAGGCCTGCATTTCACGCCGGCCCTGGAGCAGGCGTTGCACGCGCGCGGCGTCGGCATCAACCGCGTCACGCTGCATGTCGGGGCAGGGACGTTCCTGCCGGTGAAGGTGGACGACACCGAAGGCCACAAGATGCATGCCGAGTGGGGCACGATCTCGGCCGAGACGGCGGGAAATCTCAACACCGCGCGGAGCAATGGCGGCCGTATCATCGCGGTCGGCACCACGTCATTGCGGCTGCTCGAAAGCGCAGCCAGCGCGGATGGCGTCATTCAGCCATTCGCCGCCGAGACGTCGATCTTCATCATCCCCGGCTATCGCTTCCGCGCCGTCGATATCATGCTGACCAATTTCCATCTGCCGAAGTCGACGCTGTTCATGCTGGTGTCGGCATTCTCGGGGCTTGAGGCGATGCAGCAGGCCTATGCGCATGCGATCGCGAATGGCTACCGGTTCTATTCGTATGGCGATGCGTGTTTGTTGTTTCGGGCAGAGCCGTAAGGTGGGCAAAGGCGCGTAGCGCCGTGCCCACCCGACGTACCCGTTACACCATCACGCGCAGCGGCAACAGCTCCGCGATCTGCACCGCGTTCAACGCGGCGCCCTTGAGCAGCTGATCCGCCGCCACGAACATCGAGATCGAATGCCCAGAGGGGTCGCTGAGATCCTTGCGGATGCGGCCGACCAGGACGTCGTCCTGGCCCGAGGCGTCGATCGGCATCGGGAAGTAGTTCTTCACGCGGTCGTCGACCAGCTTCACGCCGGGCGCCTGCGCCATGATGGCGCGGACCTGGTCTTCGCTGATCGGCTTCTCGCATTCGAAGGTGATGGCCTCGCAATGAGCCCGCAGTACCGGCACGCGCACGCAGGTGACGCCGATCGCGATCTTGTCGTCCTCGAAGATCTTGCGGGTTTCCTTGATGACCTTGGTCTCTTCGTCGTTGTAGCCGGTCTCAGGATCGATCGCCGTGTTGTGGTTGAAGAGGTTGAAGGCGTAGGGATGCGGCATCACCTTGGGCGCGTAGGCCTGCCCGTTGAGATTGGCGCGGGTGGACTCGACGAGCTCCTCCATCGCGGCGGCACCGGCGCCGCTTGCCGCCTGGTAGGTCGAGATGATCACGCGCTTGATGCGGTTGCTCTGGTGGATCGGCCACAGCGGCACCAGCGCGGTGATTGCGGCACAGTTCGGGTTGGCGATGATGCCCTTGTGGTCGCGGATGCGGTTGCCGTTGACCTCCGGAATCACCAGCGGCACGTTCGGGTCCATGCGGAAGGCGGAGGAGTTGTCGACCACGACGGCGCCTGCCTTGACAGCGATGGGAGCGAACTTCTTCGAGATGCTGCCGCCGGCGGAAAACAGCGCGATGTCGACGCCTTCGAAGGCGCGCTCGGACAGCTCCTCGATGAGGATTTTTTGCCCGCGGAACGACACCCTCTTGCCGGCCGAGCGGGCGCTTGCGAGCGCCTTGAGCTTGCCAACGCGAAAGCCGCGCTTGTCCATGGTAGCGATGAATTCGGCGCCCACCGCACCGGTGACGCCGACAATCGCGACGACGGGATCGTTACTCACTTTGTCCTCCATTGAATTGAGAATTGAGACAACAAAAAAGCCCCGGACCAACGAGGGCGGGGCTTCGGTAGAGTGGATTGCGTTCTAGTCGACGACTACACGCGCACGCCTCCCCGGGCCCCGAAGGCCGTGGTGGTTTTAGTCGTGCGTTTGATGGTCGTGAACATGGCGGCGACTTATGGGGGAGAGTCTTGCGGTCGTCAATGGTTTTTCGGCGGGATTGGGGCCGCCGCTATCTCGTCCGGGCGCCCGGCGGTTCGAGGATGACCTCCTTGAGGTTGTCGCCACTGATGACGACGATCGCAAAATTCAGCCGGCCGCCTTCGCGCACCAGCCCCCCGCTGATCGCCTTGCCGGAGGCCGCACGTTCGGCGACGTGCACGGCATCCGCAAGGCGGTGCTTGATGGCACCGAGCGCTGCGAGGTTGCTGCGGTCGTCGAGATCGAGCTCGGCGAGGGGAGGGCAGCTTCGCCGCCGACGAGCTCGCCGGTCGCGGCATTGATGGTGTGGCGCCAGATCCGGTCGTTGTGCAGGGTCTTCACCCGGTAGACCGGCACGCCGGAGGCTCCGTCGAAGCTCACATCCGCCGTGGTGGCACCGGCGTGGCGGGATTCCGCAATCGCCATGGCCTGGCTGATCGAGATCGACGTGCTGCGGAAGCGCTCGATCTCGCGGCTGACCGCTTGGCGATCGGCCTCAGCGTCACCATCTGTCTCGCCGTGAAGCGCGGCCGGCGTGCCCGTGCTCACGATCGCCCGCGCCGGCGCTGCAAGGAGCACTGCGGACAGGGCGATCGCAAGCAATCCCGAGGTCCATGGTTTGGCTGTCGTCATGCTCGAAACCCTCGGCCAGCGAGTGTGCCGGATGATCGTAAAGAATTTGCGGCCGACCTTGGGCATCGGTCGGCCGCTGAGCGTCGTGACGGGCTGTACCCGCCGCGGCGATCGAAGCGGTGCGGATCTCTTTGGGGCTGGTGAAAAAGCGATCCGCATCGCCCTATAATTAAACCATACCGTATCGTTTTGTTTTGGTCAACGGCGCGGGCGCGGGTCCACTCGGAAAAGATCGCAACCTCACGGAATTGTCAGCGGGACGGACGCCGCCGCTGCGTGCTCTTGGCGGCGCCCTGGACGCGGTCCGCCGGTCCGAGCGCACCGGCCAAAAACAGCTTGATCGCAGCGCGCATTCGTTTTTCCGCGACCTTCATCTCCGGCGGCGTTCCAAACGTCGCCAGGCGATGATTGTGACCGACGACGACGTCGAGGAACACCTCGGCCGCGATGGTCGTGTCGTCGACGTCGAGCGCACTTTGCGCCATCAGATGGTCGAAGAAGCGCGCCGTGGTGGCGACGGCCTTGAGCCAGCCTTCCTCTTTGCCGAGCTTGGCGACATCGGGAAAGTTGATGGCCTGTGACGTCATCATGCGGCTGAAGGCGACGGCGTCGGGACCGCAGGTGAATGTCAGCATCTCGCGCCCGATCGCGACCAGCCGCTGCTCGACCGAAATGTCCGAGGCGCTGCTGATCTGCGTTTCGGCGGCTGCCGACAGCGGCGCAAGCCAGCGCGCGATTTCGCGCCTCAGCACGGCCGCGAACAGGCCGCGCTTGTCGCCGTAACGGGAATAAACCGTGGGTTTGCTGACGCGTGCCGCTTCCGCGACCGCATCAAGCGAGGTCGCGTCAAAGCCGCGATCCAGGAAGAGGCGGGTGGCGACCTCGATCAGCCGTTGATCCCGCTCGATCGCTGCACTTTTGGTCGGCCGGCCGCCACGCGATTTCGGCACCTCGCGGCGGGGCGCCGCCGGTCTTGTCTTGGTCGCAGTCAATCCCATGCCCGATGATTCCTGCGCGTTCCTGACATCGATCATTGCTCTATAACGCGCAGCAGCCGGGGCGTCATCGCCAATCTGGCCGAATTGGTCGTATCGTCAACGGTCTCGGTAAGACCTCGTTCCTCCGTGAGGGCCTCACGGAAGCGTCGAAGTCCAGGCCTGGCCAGCCGCCGCCTTCTCATATCCGTACTGATACAGCGCCCGCATATAGGCAGTGTCGAACCCTTCCGAGGCCGGCGCGGGATAGTCGCGCGCGATGTAGGAGAGATGGAAACCCAGGCGGTTGCGCTTGGCGAAATCATAGGTCGAGAAGATGATCGAACGGGTCTGGGACTGGGTGATCGACGACAGGCTGCGTGAGGCGACGTCGATGGTGCTGTTGGAGACGAGCTCGAAGTTGCGTTCGATCTTCTTGTTGACGAGGATGTAGATGTCCAATTTCGCAGTGCCGGGCAGGCGACTGCCCTGGACAAGCAGGGCTTCCGGCAGCGTCAGCACCGGGGCCGTCACGCCGCCGTCGACATGCATCTCCTGAAACCTGCGGCCCTGGCCTTCGGCGTCGATCATGATCGGCGGAAACACCAGCGGTATGCTGGCGGAGGCCGCCATCACGTCGCGAAACAGCTTTAGCGCGTCGGGCGTGCCGACTGCGGCGATCTTGCCCATGTCCCAGATGGCGGTGCGCTGGGTGTCGAGATCGGTCGTCACGATCAGCAGCCTGCGACCCTTGGCGTTTTCGCGCGCGACCTGCGCCATGATCTCCGGCCCGACATAGCGGGCGACGAGTTCGCGCAGCCGCGTGTTGCCGAACAGCCCGGATCCGAACAGCACGCGCATGATGCTGGGATCGCTCAACAGGCTCTCCGCGATACCGCTGGTGTAGACCTCCTTCAGCGTCTCGTCATATTGCGAGCCGAGATACGCAAAGGGCGCAATCAGGCCGCCGGTGCTCACACCCGAGACGACCGAGAAGGCGGGACGGGTTCTGGCTGCGGTCCAGCCGTTGAGCACGCCGACGCCGTAGGCGCCGTCGGCGCCGCCGCCAGACAGAGCCAGGTAGGACTTCGTCGCGGTGCCGGTGTCCTTCTCGAAGTTGAATTTCGCGATGGGTTCGTCGGCGTAGCGCCGGAGGCCGTCGATATCGAGCACCCGCGAGGTGCTGGCTTCAGCTGCGGTATAGGGCGTGCGGGGCAGGGAGGTGCAGGCGCCGAGCGCCAGGCTGCACACCAGGAATCCGATCAGGCGGGCGCCTGTCTGCCTCGTCCAGCCATGCGAACGGCCGAACATCTCACTCGAACTTGAAGGGAAGGGCATTGTCGGTGGCTGGCGATCACGCATCTACCGCCGCCGGCAACATCGCCGCGGCAGTTCGTCCAGCCCGGCATAAAACTACACTGTATCGTTTTGTTTAACAAGGGATGCGGGTGCAAATATCCGTGTCCCAAATATCCGTGCCCGGCGTGTCCCAGTCTGATGCACAAGCCGGCGCAAGCAACGCCTGAGCGGGTTGATCGGCCTGCCCCGACACGCAATAAGCACCCTCATGAATCGTCCTGACACCGGTCTGCCCATTCATTTCGAACTGCTCGCCACCGACGGCGCCGCGCGCACCGGGCGCCTGACCACGCCGCACGGTGTGGTGCGCACGCCCGCGTTCATGCCGGTCGGCACCGCCGGCGCGATGAAGGGCATGCACTGGCGCGAGGTGCGTGAGGCCGGTGCCGACATCGTGCTCGGCAACACCTATCATCTGATGCTGCGTCCCGGCGCGGAGCGGATCGCGGCGCTGGGCGGCCTGCAGACATTCACCGGCTGGAACGGCCCGATGCTGACGGATTCCGGCGGCTTCCAGGTGATGTCGCTGGCGGATTTGCGCAAGGTCAGCGAGCACGCCGTCACATTCCGTTCGCATATCGATGGCGCCAAGGTCGAGTTGTCGCCGGAGCGCTCGATCGAGGTGCAGCGTTTGCTCGGCTCCGACATCGCCATGCAGATGGACGAATGCGTGCGGCTGCCGGCCGAGCGCGCCGACATCGACCGCGCGATGCAATTGTCGCTGCGCTGGGCCGAGCGGAGCAAGCGCGCCTTCGAGAGCGCGCCCGAGGGCTACATGCTGTTCGGCATCGTGCAGGGCGGCGACATACCGCAGCTTCGCCATGCCAGTGCGCAGGGCCTCATCGAGATCGGTTTCCACGGCTATGCGATCGGCGGCCTCGCCGTCGGCGAGCCTCAGGCCGTGATGCTGGCGATGATCGACGAGACCGCGCCGCTGCTGCCGAGGGAGCGGCCGCGCTATCTGATGGGCGTCGGTACACCGGACGACATGCTCCAGGCGGTCAAGCGCGGTATCGACATGTTCGATTGCGTGATGCCGACGCGCAATGGCCGGCATGGCGTTGCGTTCACACGCTTCGGCCAGGTGAATTTGCGCAACGCCCGCCATGCCGACGATCCGCGTCCGCTCGACGAAGAGAGCTCCTGGCCGTCGGCGCGCACCTACGCGCGCGCCTATTTGCACCACCTCGTCAAGTCGGGCGAGACGCTGGGTGCGATGCTGCTGTCCGAGATCAATGTCGCTTATTACCAGTTCCTGATGCAGGGCATCAGGGACGCGGTCGCACGGGGAACGTTCGAGGAATTCTATCAGCGTACGCGCGAGGACTGGGCGAGGGGCGACATCGCCCCGCGCTAGCTCGACTGCACAGGGTCAGTTGCACACGAAATGTTGCTTGACGGCGTGCTTGGTCACGAAGCCATAGCCGCAATTGTCGCAGGTCCAGAGATAGCTGATCACGTGGTCCGACACATATGCTGAAGCTTCGGCTGCGACCATGGAGTCGGCGCAGACGGGACAGGTAGGCAACGCGCTACAACGCGGATAGTGGTGGTGTGTGACGGTCGACAACACTTCAGCGACTGCTGACATCGTGGTGACCTTCCTGCTTCGAGACGTAAGTCTAACATAAGCAGAATCAGTTGACGAGGTCGCAACACAAATGCGTTGGTTTTCTGATAATTAAAGCTCACGCGATTTTGCGATGCAGCGTATTTAACATGTTGCCGCAATGTCGCTTGCCTGTCGCCGCAGGCTGTTTGTAACTGCACAAGAGACGCGACAGAAGCGCAAATTGTCGTCACAGGGAGTTCATCATGGACGCATCGTCCAGCACGGGTGCAGCGCACCAACCCGGCCGCGGCCGGATCTACGACTCGATCGTCGATGCTTTTGGCGACACGCCGGTCGTTCGCCTGCGACGGCTGCCGGCCATGCACGGCGTCAACGCGACCATTTTGGCAAAACTTGAATACTTCAATCCGGCCGCCAGCGTGAAGGACCGCATCGGCGCGGCCATGATCATCGCCATGGAGAAGGCCGGCATCGTCAAGCCCGACACCGTGCTGATCGAGCCGACCTCCGGCAATACCGGCATCGCGCTGGCCTTCGTCGCGGCGTCGCGCGGCTACAGGCTCAAGCTGGTCATGCCGGAGTCGATGTCGATCGAACGGCGCAAGATGCTGGCCTTTCTCGGCGCTGAGCTCGTGCTGACACCGGCGGCGCAGGGCATGAAGGGCGCGATCGCGACGGCCGAAGAGCTGTTGAAGACGACGCCGAATTCGGTGATGCCGCAGCAGTTCAAGAATCTCGCCAATCCCGAGGTGCATCGCCGTACCACCGCGGAGGAGATCTGGAACGACACCGGCGGCAATATCGATTTCTTCGTCGCTGGCGTCGGCACCGGCGGCACCATCACCGGCGTCGGCCAGGTGCTCAAGCCGCGCAAGCCCTCGCTGCGGGTGGTCGCGGTCGAGCCCGAGGAAAGTCCGGTACTGTCGGGCGGCCAGCACATGCCGCACAAGATCCAGGGTATCGGCGCCGGCTTCGTGCCCGACATCCTCGACGGTTCTGTGATCGACGAGATCGTCAAGATCAACTCGACGACGGCGATCGAGACCTCCCGCGCGCTGGCGCGGCATGAGGGTATTCCTGGCGGCATCTCCTCCGGCGCTGCCATTGCGGCTGCGCTACAGATCGGCAAGCGGCCGGAAGCTGCGGGAAAAACCATTCTGGCTATAGTGCCGTCCTTCTCCGAACGGTATCTTTCGACGGCACTGTTTGAGGGAATCTAGGACATGGCTGATCAACCACCGAGGCGGCCGCGCACGCTCGGCGATGCCAGGACCGAGGCCGAGGCGGCGTTCAAGAAGGTGACGACCAAGGTCGCAGTGGCGCCGCCGAAGCAGAACGTAGCCCCGAGGGTCAAGGAGCAGGTCACGCTGCGGATCGATCAGGACGTGCTGGAGCATTTCCAGGCAGGTGGACCCGGCTGGCAGGACCGCATCAACGACGCGTTGCGGAAAGCTGCTGGGAAGTAGGCGCCAGCTGGCTGAGGGACTCGCAACGAAAAAGCCCGGCGCGAACCGGGCTTTTGTGCTGTGTGCCGAGTATGAACGACAGCTTGGAGGTGGAAGTCCTCTATCCAGCCTGATGGCGGCGAAGGATTAGCGAAGCGCAAGGGCGTCATCGTGAG
>NZ_JADPJJ010000073.1:0-607 GCF_023073375.1 Bradyrhizobium sp. 197
AAGTCGACGATGCGCTTGCAATAGCAGAGCAAGTCGACGTCTGAACTAACTGGGCAGAGCGGACATGCTCTGCCCTTTCTTGCAGCCGACTTCGGGCCACAAGCGGAAGACATGGGGCTGCACTTGATCGAACTCCACCGCATGCAGATAGTGGCTACATCGGTTCAATCTCTCCGGGGCGCCAAGTCTTGTTGAACCAAGGTTCAAGCGGACCGTAGAGGCGCAAGAGGGTGTTCCAGCCCTTCCCCGGGATGGTTTGCACCCAGTTTGATTCCTTGCCCGAGGGAGCCTTTGGTCCGAAATAAACGTCCACCGAACCATCCGCATTGACTAGCAATCCCTTGGTGAGACTGCCGACGGCCGGAGATTCTTGATCGGTTTGGAGCATCGAGCGTGTCTGGTTATCGTAGAGTGTGAACGACCAAAAATCCTTGGCCGGAATGTTGGGCGGCATGTGCAGTCTGTACGTTTTGCTGCCGTCCAGGGGTTACCCTTTGCATCCACAAAAGCACCGGCGTACTGCGAACCCTCACCAACCATCTTCATCGTCATCGCTGGCGTCACGCCGGTGGCATAGAAGAAGAACATGTTTTTTGCGTCGAGATTG
>NZ_JADPJJ010000132.1:0-602 GCF_023073375.1 Bradyrhizobium sp. 197
GGTGGCGGTGCCGTCCTGGCTGGTCACCGTGAACTGGTCCTGGACCTGCTGGCCGGCGGTGAGCTCGTCGTGGGCGCCGTTGCCGGCGTAGCTCCAGGCGCCGCTGGCATCGATGCCGAAGTCGCCATAGGTCCCGTGGGCGTTGCTCTGGGCCACGACGTGGGCCTGACCCGTGTCGGGATCCACAATCGTGAGCTGGCCCGAGGCGTTCAATGCGGCGGCAGTGTCGGCCTCGGTCACGGACTTGGAGTCCGAGCTCACCGACGCCACGTCGTTGCTGCCGGTGATGGTGATGCTGACCGTGCCGGTGGCGGTGCCGTCCTGGCTGGTCACCGTGAACTGGTCCTGGACCTGCTGGCCCGCGGTCAGCTCATCATGGGCGCCGTTGCCGGCGTAGCTCCAGGCCCCGCTGGCATCGATGCTGAAGTCGCCATAGCTGCCATGAACATTGCTCTGCGCCACGACATGGGCTTCGCCGCTGTCGGGATCGACGATCGTCAGCTGGCCGGAGGCGTTCAATGCCGCGGCAATGTCGCCCTCGGTCACGGACTTGGAGTCCGAGCTCACCGACGCTACGTCGTTGGTGCCGGTGATGGTCACCG
>NZ_JADPJJ010000147.1:0-599 GCF_023073375.1 Bradyrhizobium sp. 197
GCCTGGACTGGACCGAACAATTCTCCTCGATCGCGGCGAGCGCCGACCAACTCAAGGCAAACAGTGCGATCATCGACGGCGAGGCCGTGGTGTACGGCCGTGGCGGCCTGTCGGACTTCCAGCAGCTCAGGCGGGAGCTCGGCCGAAAGCGCAGCGAGCGTGTGCGCTACCACGCCTTCGATCTCCTGTACCTCGACGGCTATGACCTGCGTGGCGTCATGTATGAGGATCGCAAGCGCCTGCTGCAGCGCCTTCTGAGAGACGCGCCAAAGACCTTCATCTATGTCGAGGCGCTTGCGGCCGACGGCAACGAGGTCTTCGAGAAAGGGTGCAAGCTGGGGCTGGAAGGCTTGGTCGCCAAGCGGCTGGGCCAGCCTTACCGCTCCGGGCGGCAAGAGAGCTGGATCAAGCTCAAGTGCAAGAAGAGCGAGACCTTTCCGATCGTCGCCTTCGTGGAGAAGCTAGGGGCGCGCCCGCGCAAGGTCGCCTCGCTCTACGTCGGCCGGCGCCAGAACGGCAAGCTGCTCTACGCCGGCAAGGTGCGTACCGGCTACACCGAGACGACCGCGCGCGAATTGCGCGACCGGCTTGATCCGTTG
>NZ_JADPJJ010000102.1:0-125181 GCF_023073375.1 Bradyrhizobium sp. 197
CGTCAGCAAGACGATTGGGAACGGGCCTGTAGCTCAATGGTTAGAGCCGGCCGCTCATAACGGTCTGGTTGCAGGTTCGAGTCCTGCCGGGCCCACCAAGAATATCAGCGGTGGTGGCGGCGACGACTTGCTTGGTCTTCGTTGCTCGCACCGCGACGACTGCACCAGAAACCGCACCAGATACGTCCACTTTTCGTTCGTGCGCAAGCTCGCGTACCGCAATCCACTCGATGGCGCTAGACCGATTTGGGGGATGGTAGATGTAAACGTCACCCACTCGTCGACGTAGTCGAACACATCGGCGCGCGCCTGGTCCCTGGCCCTCTAGGTTTTGCCTTTCGTCCGTACAGACTTGAGCGACGAGAAGAAGCTCTCCATCGCGGCAATGTCCCGGGCGTTGCCGGAACGGCTCATGCCGCGCCGCAGACGTTGCCGTGGTCGGCCATCAGGCGCTGGAATTGCCCGCTGGTGTATTTGCTATGCCTGCACCCAGAACAACTGGACTGATTGCGCCGAGACCCTTGTTGCGATCAGGAGGCCATCGCGATAAACGAGGTGATTTAAAGTTCTCGATTGCGCAAACGCAGTTTGAATGAAGGGCCAAGATCCTCTGTTGTCACAAAGCACATCCAGCTCAGCCAGCGGTGCGACCGCAGCCCTGGCCGGCTACGAATATCAGCTCAACGTCTCTGTGCTGGCGGCTCTGCGATTGCTGCTGATTACGAAATCGGCAACACGCATCACGTTAGAGCCGGCCAATGAGGAAGATCTTGAGGCCGACTGCGAAGCCCACGAACCGGGCCGGGTGGTGCCGAGTGCCATTGTCGCAGGCGGCTACAAGCTTGTCGTGCAGATTAAATTCCGCAGGGGTGAACCGTGGTCGATCGAAGACCTCGACAGATTGCTTAACCATGGCGAGAAGCGAAGGCCTGCGAAACATCATCTCGATGACCTCGACACGCGGTTTCTGTTGGTCACCAACGCCGACGCGAAAGGAGCCGCACGTAACTTGCTCGTTTCCGACTTTGAGGAGCAATCGGACCCACTGGAATTCCCGTCTTCTCTCAGGAAGACGCTACCCTTTGCGCCAGAGGGACGCATTGCGATCCGGGGCGGGGCGACAGAGAGATTAATTGAGCTCGAGATCGGCTATATATTGAGCGAGCTGCTTCGTGTCCCACACTCTCGTCAAACCGAGTGCCGCGGGCAACTTTGCCAGGAAGCTCGACGCAGAATGCGCGGAACCGGCCCGGGCGTCTGGACACGCGATGACTTGTTGGCAACGATCCGGGCTCACGGCGGATATCTTGCGAGCGCAGCGGAACTCGTGGGGTTCGTCAAGCCGTCGAACTTCGCCGAGATGGCATCTCTCCTGCAACAGCGAAATGCCATCGTGATCACCGGGCCTTCCGGGACAGGAAAGACGCTGGCCGCAATTGCTCTTTGCGATATGGCTCGTCAGCAGGACGGGCGGCTCGATGTCGTCGCCGTGAATCCTACTGATGAACCCTCGATTACAAGACGGCTGATTGACACCGGACCTACGCTCTTCTACGTCGAGGATCCTTGGGGCCAATATAGCCTGCGACGCGGGTCAGAAGCCTGGACGGAGCAACTACCGCGTCTTTTGAAAGATGCGCGTCCCGGACATCGATATGTCATAACCTCCCGCAGTGATATGCTCGGCCAGGCCCGCGCGAACGACGCATTCAACCGGTGGTCAATCGAGCTGAATGCCGAGCAGTACAGCAACGGCGAGCTGGCTCATATCTACGACAAGCGCATGGACCTGCTCGCGACCGATCTACAGCCCAAAGCGCTCAAGTTCAGACAAGCGGCGCTCGAAGCGTTGGAGACCCCGCTCGAGCTAGACTTGTTCTTTACAAACCTCGCGGATGGGCTTCAGTCAGATGAGGCGGATCGCGCGTTCTTGCAGCGCCTGCTCGGCTTGGCCCACCGAGATGCCGTTGAGGGCGTCGTCGTCAAATATCTCGGCGCGACCGATCAAATCGGTCTGTCCGCCGTGATCTGGGGCTTGCTCGCAGCGCGAGGTCAAATCGATCGCACCCAGCTAACTGCACTGCAACGTCAGCTGCGAAAGTCCGATGCCGGATTGGCCGATGGGTTAGAAACGACCATCGACCGTCTGGTCGCCACACGCCACCTCCGCCAGCCCCTGCGCACGGTTTCGTTCGCGCATCCGAGCGTTCGGGCGGGCTTCGAAATGTTCCTGAAGGAAAACTGGTCTCGCAGTGAGGTTGCCCTCGAATCTCTCCTTGCAGCCCTGACTAAATTGACAGGTGCTTTTCGTGCATGGGGGTTGGAGACGGCCGCCCGCTCGCTGAATGCTGCCAATAATCTATGGGCGACGATCGAGGGAATGGATGACACTTTCCAGGCGTCGGACGAAAGCCGGTCCGCGATTGACGCGTGGCTCGAGGAATCCCTGCTCGACCCAGACGCCGATTTCCGGGCCCTGCTGCAATTGGCGGCGGACGTTGGCACGAGCGCGTCCATCCCCGCCGAGCTCGCAAGATGGTTCATCAAGGGGGTAAGACGCGGCGGTGCGTTCTTTATCGACGATTGGGAGCCGCCAAGTTTCGACGATGCCTGGTACGAGCGAGTCTCAGCTGATCCCCGATCGGCAATTATCGCCGATCGCTTCATTCGCGAGCAGCTTCCACAGGACCATGGATCCTATGGTCGCGACCTCGCAGACAAACTCGATCGAATTGCAACTGGTCTGACACCCGCGTTCCTTGCGGTCGCTCACAAATTGATCGGGACGGGGTTCGATCGAAACGTCGACGCAGTAGCGGAAGGCGCGGTCCGAGACCTCGCTGGATACGAGGCTGTGTTGATCGCGGCGCTCGACGATTTGGCGGCCATTCGGCGATCTCGCCGCGAAGACACCGGGAAAGAGTGGCGAGCTGTTGAGGATGGCGAGTACGACAAAGGGTACGAGGAATATTACGCGACGCAAGACGACGACAGGGACTACGCATCAGGCGTCATCGTCGACACCTTCATCGAAACCATGCGCAATGCCAGCCGATGGCAGGACTTGGCCAACCACGCGCGGCTAACAGACTTTGCCTGGCGCTGGGCGCAGGAGGTTTTTACCTCCAAGGCTGCGGCGACGGCAGCCGAAATCCGTACGATTCTGGAAGCGACCCGCAAGAGCGGCGATGAGGAAGCAGGTTGGAACGCGGCGCGTCAATGTTGGAACGCGACGTTGGAGAACCTTCTGGCGGACCGGATCTTGTCGCAGCCGGATGATGAAGGCTTGCGCAGGTCCCTGATCCAGTGCGCGATCACCGCGGCTCCGTCGATCTTGATCAATTGCCTGGAGACGCATGCGGCGTCACCCTCGGCGTTCGTTCATCTGTTGGTCGATATTTATGCCGTTCAAGCCCGTGTCGAAGCGGAACGGTTGGAATCGGTGTTCTCGAAACTCTCTCCAGAAGCAAGGGAACTATTTGAGGCGTTCGAAACGAACAAGCAGGAGCCACGTCCGGTAGGAACAGCTGCCCTCGCCTTGCTTGAGGCTGCAGCGCCAGTTGCGGCTTCGACCGTGCTCCGTGTGATCGTGCCAGTGATGATCGCAAGTTTATCAAAGCCGGCCCCCGTTGTCCGCAGGTGGCTCGCGGAAGCGACGGACGGCGCCGAGGCAGCTGCCGCAACTCAGGCTGCGATCACGATTGGCCAGGAACCTCTGATCTGGTTGGCCCTGCACCATGATCGCGCCGACGCGCGTCAAAGGGCGCTTGAATATCTGGCGTCAAGACTGCCAGATCCACTACCTACCGAGCTCCTTGCTCTTGCGAGTGATAAGGGTAGCCGGGTCCGCCGCAGTTTGACCGCTATCCTCAGCAGCCGACCGCACCCGGAGCATTTTCCGGTACTCATGCAACTGACTCTGGACCGTTGGTCCGATGCCGAGCCGCACTATCAGGAGCCGGACTCCTATCCGATCGCGCGCGAAGCTGTGGCCGCGCTAGAGACGTACGCATCACTTGGTGATGAGACCGGGACCAAGCTGATCGCGTTGGCCAGGCAGACCTCCGACCGGCAGCTACGCCGGGACGCGTTGAGCGCCGCGGCCCGATTTTGCGGGCCGGCCATTCGACGCCAGATCTGGTCGCTCTTTGCTGACAAGGCGCTTGGTTGGCTGCGCGTCGACGCTATCGACGCATTGAGCACCGCCAGCACAGTGGAGCTCGAAATCGTAGGGAAGATCACCGCAGACCTTTTAATGAGATTGCCGCCGCCGCTGGCGGCCTCTGCCACGATTCTGGTGGGAGCGCATCTTCCAGTCGCCGATGCCGTCCAAATGTTTGAGCGGGTCGGACATTCCCAACCGCACAGGGCATTGTTGCTGCTCGGCGTCATCGCGTTAGAGAGCCGAGACCGTGCGACCGCGCTTGGCCTCCTCGAATTGCTCGACACCGGCCACCCGGCACGCAGACTGCTCGCAACTGATGAGCTTTTGCCGTCGACCGTTCTCGACGATCTGGGTGACGTCCGGATCCGACGATATGTGGGTCAATGGCTGAATGATCGAATTGCGAAGAAATAATTGGTGGACTTTGGCGCACCAGCGCCCCACGGCAAATAGCCGACAGGGGCGTCCAAGCATCGCATGGGAAAACGCCGAGTTATCAGGTAAGGATAGGATCAGCGCGATAGGTTCTCGTCATCGATAAACCTTTGACGCGATCGGGCGACTTCATCAGGGACACGCCCCTGGACTTGTGGGGCCGGATGGGAGGCCGCTATCAAAAGACTCTCCGGAGTTCGGCCGCATTATGGTCGACGTGTCGTCCACCAATTCTGAAATTGTTAAGCGCTTGAAGAACGACCCGTCGTTAGCCTGGACCCTACCCTCTGGAAGGTTTGAAGAGATCGTCGCGGAAATACTGAACCTTCAAGGATATGACGTCACGCTTATTCCCCGCCGCTCTCCGAACTTGAGTACTGCGGCGCGGATGGTCATATCGACGTGCCATCTCCGATTTGCGGATGGACTACTTTCGAACGTGTCTCAGGTTCGCTGTTGTGCCCGATAGTTTCGCTAGCGCCAAGCTCCGGCGCCCGGATCCCATTGGCCCTTCGCACCCTCGGGCACGCCGAGGCGGTCGATGACGGGGCCGAAGAAGCGCCGCAGATCCTCCTGCAGTTGCGGAAACGGCGGCGGCTTAAGGTTCGGCGGAGTCCGGCGGAGAAAGCCCGTCCACAACCCGCGCTCTTCAGCGACCACGGCAAATGATTGGGTGAGGCCCACAGGAATGCCGGTCGGGAACGCTGTATCTCGGCGCCGAAGCGTGCCGCCAACCGCCTCGACCACCCTAGACAAGTCAAAAGCAAATGTGCGCGTTATGACCCAGATGTCATGAAAATCCTTGATCCGGCCGTTGATCTCGCCGAAGCGGAGCATTGCCTCAAACTTCTCGGCGACGACAGTTTCTGGCGGGTACATTAGGATGTTCGCCTGCGGCAGGCCCGGCAGTAGGCTGGGGAAGTTTGCGCGCTTTGGCGGCGGATAGACGTGGTCTCCGAAACCGATGTCAACCAGCACGGGGATGATCGCCCGGGCTAGGCGCCCTTTCAAACTCAACCGAGCGCCCTGATACTTGTCGGCTTCGCGGAGGTGCTCGGTTTTCAGCGTAGATTGGTCGAAAATGATGCCATCGTCAGCGACCTCCACTTGGCAGATGCGCGTGAAGAGTTCAGCAAGCGCTGCAGGATCGGGATCGCCTTGGCCGAGCAGGTCGAGGTCTCCAGTGGGACGAAAGACATGCTGGGGCCAAGTGACGAACAGCATCGCGCCTTTCAGCACGAAGCGGTCGGCAGCGTCTGTCTGGCTGAGACGGAACAGCAGGCGTTCGATAGCGTAGCGCGTCAGCACGCGTCCGAAATCTTCACGGTGCTGTTTGGCGTGTGCGAGAAGTTTGGCCCGGATCGACGCGGCGGGATCCTTGACGCTCTTCCCCGTCATTGCATGGCCTTGATAAGAGGCTCCATCAGGCTTGCGACGCGGTCGATGGCCGCAAATTTCATGAGCTCGCTCGGAGTGGTCTTCCTCTGGCGCAGGGCGTCGCGGAGCGCTTCGATCGCCACGTCCTCGCCGACGTGGCGGCGATGCTTAAAACAATCAGCGACAGTTTTCGCTACGCAGTAGATTGGCACCTGCACACCTTCCACCTCGACGTGCTTGACGCCAACCGTCAGGGCTTCGCCGGTTGCGCGGACGATTTCCAGCCGCAGGCCCGGCGCATTCGGCGTGCGGGACTTGTGAGGTATGGTCATCCAGACAGCGTGCGGCAGCTGGGTGGTCAGCTCGTGCTGACGAAGGGCGCTGATCAGGCTGACGACGCCGTTCGGGACCAAACGCGCCGCCTCGGCCAGGTCGTGTGCGACGTCTTGCCCGACGCGCTCGGGGTCTTGGTAGAGGCCGCGACCGAGGCGAACAAGGTCGCCGGCGTCGGTTAGGCGCTTTAGGTAGACGAGAGGGATGCCGGCGGCCTTAAAATCGCGCGCGCGCGCAATCCCTCGAGCCCGGGTGAGGCTGAGGGCGCGCTCGCGGTAATTATACTGACGTTCGGTCATATTGTTACCTAATGTCGGCAAAAACTATCAATTGTCAACGAAAGGGAACAGCCTGGAATTCTGAGCTGATGTCATATATATTGTATGACATGACTGGGTCCAGTCCCCCTATTGATCTCACACCGAAGCACGTGCGGGCAGCACGTGCTCTCCTTGCATGGTCGCAGCGAGATCTCGCGAAGGCGGCTGGGGTGGCGACCTCGACTATCGCCGACTTCGAGCGCGGCCAGCGCACGCCCGTGGCAAATAATGCCCAAGCTATCCGTAGCGCCCTTGAAGGGGCTGGTATTCGGTTCCTGCCCGCTGGCGCCGTCATTGGGCCGGCCGTGCCAATTATTACCAAGTCCGATCGTCCCGGGGCGCCGATCAGATGGGTCACCGCTGAAGATCTTTCGGACTGGGCTAACCGTACCGATGGCGCTGTCAGTCTCCCGACGCTTCTAGCACACCTGATCCAGGCTACCCTCGGTCCATCGGCTCAACTTCGGTTCCCCGCCGACGAGGGCGTCCGGCATCCTGGCTGGGACGGACTTACCTCGACTGTGGTCGGCAGTGCTTATGTGCCTGTAGGCGACGCGGGATGGGAGATCGGTGCTCAGCGCAAAAACATCGTCCAGAAGGCCAGTGACGATTACCGAAAGCGAACGGCCAAACCCGCGCCGCTCGACCCTACCGACGCAACCTATGTATTCGTCACCCCGCGCCATTGGCCGCAAAAGGACGCGTGGGCAAAGACGCGCCAGGATGAAGGTCCCTGGCGAAAGGTTCTCGCCTATGACGCCGACGACCTAGTTCACTGGATAGAGCAAACGCCCGCCGTCGGACTCTGGCTTGCGACCCGTCTGGACAAACGGCCACCCGGGACGCGAGAGCTCGAAGAGGTTTGGGAGGAATGGTCGCTTGCGACCCAATGGCCTCTGACGGAGGACCTGGTTCTCAGCGACCGGGACCAGGACGCCGCCGAAATCCTACGTTGGCTTCGCGGCGAGCCGTCCGTGTTTTCCCTCCAGGCGACCACGACGGAAGAGGTAGTGGCGTTCTTCCACGCCACTCTCAGCGAGCTGCCCCACGACTTGGCGACCGCCTACCGCGCCCGCTGTCTCGTCGCGACTACCGTCGCTGCGGCCCGGACTCTGGCCAACGCTCCCGCGCCTCAGATCCTGCTACTAACAGAGCCGGAGCCCGGTCTAGCCCGGAGTCTTGCGGAGCGCGGCCACTACGTTCTGCAGGCCTACGACGAGCGTCCGGTGTCGCGCGGAGAAGTCCGCACGCTTGCCCGACCGACACGCGAAGGGATCGCCAGCGCTTTGACGGGTGCCGGCATTGCCGAGCCGCGTGCGAAGTCGCTCGCCCGCGACAGTGCTCGCAACCTCGCCGTCCTACGTCGTTTGATTCCTGGAGCTCCTGGGCGACTTCCAAAATGGGCGGAGGAGCCGCCGCCCCAGGCTCTGCTCGCGGCGCTCTTGGCTGGAGGCTGGGATGAAAACGCCGGAGCTGATCGGGCTCGACTCTCGGAGCTAGCCGATCAGCCCTATGACACCGTGATCGCCGCTCTAGCGCCATACATTGGCCAATTCGACAGCCCGTTGCAGAAGATCGGTTCGACTTGGCGCGTCGCCTCTCCGTCAGATGCTTGGTTCCTGCTCGCGCACTACCTGACGAGCGCCGACATAAAGCGGTTTGAGGCCGCGGCGTACGCCGTCCTAGGGTCGGCGGACCCGCGCTTCGACATGGATCCTGACGAGCGCTGGATGGCGGCCGTTCACGGCATTCACCGGGACTACTCGGGCATGCTGCGCCATGGCATTGGTCAGGTCCTCATCATGCTTGCTTTGTGGGGCGACCGGGTTCGCGCTGTGCCTGACGTCGCTCGGCGGGCCGACGCCATTGTAGGAAAGCTGCTTCAGAACGCGGATCAGCGACGGTGGTGGTCGCTCTCCCGCGATTTTCGCCTATTGGCGGAGGCGTCGCCGGGCGCCTTCCTGAGCGCAGTCGAAGACAGTCTCGACCAGAACGACCCTTCCATCGGCGCTCTCTTTGGCCAAGACGACGGTGGAGTGTTCGGTGCTGAGCACCTGTCCGACTTGATGTGGGCTCTCGAAGCCCTCGCCTGGTCGCCAGACTGGATGCCGCGAGTGACCCATGTCCTAGCGCGCTTCGACGCCATCGACATCAAACCCCGCCGGTACACAAATGGCCCAGCCAACAGCCTGCGTGAGATCCATCTGCTCTGGATTCCGCAGACCTATGCCAAGCTGGACGAGCGGCTTCGCGCGCTAGATCTGATCAGAAAGCGGGAGCCAAACGCTGCGTGGAAGCTGATGCTCGGTATCCTGCCTCGGGGGCACGATACCTCGACGCCATCGCCTATGCCGCGTTGGCGCGACTTCACTGTCGACAATGCTGAAACGGTTACCTGGGCCCTCATCGGGCGGGGGGCTGCCGCGATCAGCGAGCGCCTGCTTGCCGACGTTGGCTTGAGCCCAGCGCGATGGTCGCTTCTGCTCGACCGCCTTGGGGATCTGGCGCCCGACCCCGCCGCCGCGCTTGAGGCGCTTGAGGCGACGGAGCCGCGGATTACGGACAGCAACGATCGGGCGATGTTCTGGGACAAGCTGCGGCGGGTGCTCAACCATCACCGACAATTTCCGGATGCTGAGTGGTCACTGCCAGCGCCAGTGTTGGATCGACTAGAAGCGGTCTACGACCGGTTCGCCCCCACCGATTCGCTCAATGAGGTTGCCTGGCTTTTCCAGCAGTCGGTTCAACTGCCGAACCCTTCAGGTGCGGGATGGGAAGCCGAACAGCGGGATGTCGAGACCGTGAGGCAGCAAGCCGCGCAGGCGGTCTACGCCAAGGGCGGGATCGCCGCCGTCCTGTCACTCGCCAGACTGACGGGTACTGCTGGCTATCTTGGCAAGGCCCTCTATGACAGCGGGTTGTCTGCACCCGAGCTCGACGTTCTACTCGAAGCAGCAGTTCGGAGCGACAATGCCCGCGAGCGGGACGTCGCGCACGGCCTGATTATCTCCATTTTCCGAGATCGCAAGGAGCCCTGGGCGGCGGCGCTGATCGGAAAGGCGAGAGCCGGAAGCTGGAGCCACACCGCTCTACAGACTATTCTACGCGCCCTTCCCATCGAGCGCTGGACCTGGGATCAGGTCGCCAGCATCGGCGGTGAATTCGAAACAACGTACTGGCGCCACGCGCCGGTGTTCTGGATGAGCGACGACAGCGAAGATGTCGCCTACGCTATCCGTAAATTGATCAGCGTCGGCCGCGCCCGGCACGCCCTGCCGCTCGCAGGGCGGGGCAATAAGGTGCATCTGCCCAGCGACCTGCTGGTTGAGGTACTACGGGAGGCCGCTCGCCAACCTTTCGAAAGCGACGGCGACAGCAACGAAGCGACCATGTTCCAACACTATGTCGCAGAGATTCTGGAGCTGCTCGACGAACGCAACGACATCGATCGAAATGCACTCGTCGCCCTGGAATGGAACTATCTTCGGGTGCTGGAACACTCTCGCCGACCGGCGAAGGTGCTGCTGAGGGCCCTCTCGGAACAGCCGTCGCTGTTCATCGAAATGCTAAGTGCGGTCTACAAGGCCAGCGAGGAAAGTGGGGTTGTCGATCGGGAGCCGGAAAACGCTGAGAATGCGCGAGCGGTCGCCACTCAGGCTTATCGCTTGCTGGAGCTTTGGAATCGGATTCCCGGGACACTCGACGACGGCTCGATCGACGGCATAGTGCTGGAGGCTTGGATCAAGGAGGCGCGAGCCCTGGCCAAGGCGGCCGGGCGGGAGGACGTCGCCGACAGTCGTATCGGCAATATGCTGTCGGCCTCGCCGATGGGCTCGGACGGCAATTGGCCGGCCGAGCCAGTCCGGGAGGTGATCGACCTTTTTCGTAGCAAGCCGATGATCGAAGGCTTTCAGATCGGCAAAGGCAACCGGCGCGGCATCACCACCCGCATGCCCGGCGACGGCGGTGAACTCGAACGCCAGGAAGCTGCAAAGTACCGGGCGTGGGCCAAAGCGATCACCTATGATCACCCTCATACGGCTAAGGCGCTCGATGCTTTGGCGGAGAGGTATGAATGGGACGCGCGCCGGCACGACGAGCACGCCGAGCGCCTCGACTGGGAGCCCTAGGCGTTCACCAACGGCCCGTTGCTCCGGTCCCATGTTCGAGGTCGCTGAGGGCTGCGAGTTTAACTCGTCAATGCAATCTCGCTATTCACTCCACTGCGCTCAACGAAAACAGCCGGCTCCGATGCAGACGCGCGTCGTCAGCAAGACCAAACGTCTGCCCCTATTGTAGTGACAGGGCGGATAAGTGATTGTCGGCACATCCAAGAGTTGGCGCTAGCGTAGCGCGCGATGCATTCACCGGTCCGCGCAATCGAAGGTATCATCCGGCTAACCCGTGTTGGTGTGCAAGCCGATGCCATCCCACCATTGGGCACTGGCTTTTCTGTCATCCGCTCTCAAACCCACTAGCGGCACCGAGCATCCGACGCTGACGAAAGTGAAGGCAACGGTACAAGCGCCTCTCTTCTAACTACCGCTCCAGCCTCATCAGCATATCGTCGACACGCTCGACCAGAATGCTGTTGTGGTCATCCCCGTTTTCCTTGCGATGAAGCATGTCGCAAAGGTCTTGGATATCGAGATTGACCAAGAGCTTACCGCTGTCCCGTAGAACGCCGCGCGCCGCCGCCAGAGCGTTTTTATCCGCCCCATTCCTAGAGATTATGATAGCCATCGACCGCAAAGCAGTACAGAAGAGGTACTTCTCGGTCGTGTAAATCTGTGTTTGTTTGATCTTCGCTCCGTAGTTCTTGAATTCGAACACGATATACCGGGAGCGAAACTGACTGACGATCGCATTCCAAAAGTCGTGTTCTGACGCTACTCGCACAACGAGATCGTAGAACGAGAGCTTGGTATCGCTCGGCTTCTGAGCTGACCAAGCGGTGAGATCCTTGTCAAAGATATAGCGTAAAGCCTCTATCATCTTCTCTTCGAATTTCTCGGCATCGGCCCGCCCCATCGGTATCGCGTTTATCTCTTTGCAGAGATCACTCCCTTTGGTTTCCTTCAGAATCGTCGGCAGGCCGGCCGGCGGCGTTAGGGGACTGGAAAAATCAAGCTCCATGTTCGTTTCCAGCGGTTGAGGTACTGCGACCTCGGAGAACGGCAAGGCCTCGCGAGTAATGTCCTCAAACGTACTACCGAGCGCCGGGTGTTTCGACACTAGGAATGCGAGATTGTCGATGTCGTAAATCAATAAGTTTGGAAACAGCGATTTCACCTCGCTATGTACGCGGGATTCGACCTTATTACCGATGACGAGTATGCCACGCTCCGCTGGCCAGGCACGCCGCATATACTCCGCTTGAAGGGCGGAGCTCCTTAGAGCGTGAGCCGGCATGGTCCGGGATCGGAAAATATGCGTGCCGCCGACCGCCGTGGCCCCTGTCCGTGAACGAATCAGCAAATGGGGAGACCAACGGAGCCCGGCGGGAGGACCCGCTTTGGACTCGGCGTGGAAGCCTTCAGCCCTAAAAAGCTGAAACACCAACTCGTCGAACCGGTCCTCAAGGTCCATAGCCCCACCCCACCTCGTGCCGCCAGAAACGAGCAAATTTCCAGCTCTTGCGGGCCTGATTACTTGGCGCTGCACTTCTATCCGAAACGTTATCCCAGATACTCATGCGCACAAAGCAGAAGCAATGGGTTTACGCATGGCGACAATGACTCTGTCGCGCCCTATGACCGCTGTTGGCCCATAGCTACCGTTGATGCGGTGCAGCTACATGCCGGTTGATGGGCAGACTGGACTATGCGGCTACCCGGGTGCGACGTGCAAACCCTTCACATAGGGCCGCCTGACCGCATGAGTCCGGACTTGAGGTCCGTGCAACGTTTCCGCTGGGGATAGGAAGCAAGGGGACAACGCAATGAGACTCGTAAGGGGATGATGCTGCCGATTGCTCTCCTAATAACCAGTGACACGATTGGGGCGGGATTTGCCGTGGCATTCGACAATCAACCAGAACGTCTATCGCTTTGTGCGTGGGTTATGACGTACACTCGCACTACTTTCTACAACGACAGACGACCGCACTCGCAGCTTGGATGGAGAACCCCGTCCGAGTTCGCGATGACCTGCCATCCGCGCCGGGATATGGCGCTGCGCTATACCGAAGGCTCCGCGCCAGCTCCCACCGCCCAACTGCGCAAATCCAACGGCAAGGGCGAACTCAGAACCGGATAACACCTCGGGGCAAGGTCAATGCGCCGGCCCCATGGACCCGCCGCTGCTTGCCGGCGCGACTGGGGCAAGGCCCGGCCCCGATTCCGCGACCACCATCGCCAGCACGAAGCCAGGCTGATGGGCGGCATCCTTCGGCTCAGCTTGAAACGGACCGTCGCGTTCGCGGCAGCAATGAGCGTGAAACACCATACCGCCGCGGGCCCTGCCCGCTCAAAAAACCCGGGTAAAGGTATGCCGCCCACCCGACTACCCAGGAATGTGCGGTAGGAATTCGTACCAAGGTGGACTATGCGTATGTCTTTGGGAGACAATTATATCAATGACAGGCTTGTCATTCGAGATCCTTATCGATGACGCTCTTGCCGGAATCACTTCCGTGTCTCAGCTCACCGCCTTAGTGAACAAGCGGGTCCTCAGTTTAATTAACGACTTCGAGGACGCCGAGTGGCGGTATCTCAAGTTCCAGAGTTACCTCTGGGACAATATAGCTCAAACCGCCCTGTCCCAAAGAGAGCGATCCGCACTTGTGGACCAGAGTCACAGCAGTCTTATAGCCGCCGCTCAGAACCTCAGATTGACTGACAAGGATGAGCTGGGTCAGGGCAGCGAAATTGCCGAAGTGTTCTTGTATGGACTAATGCGCCATCGGTTTGGCGCTTTGCCAGTCGTTCCAAAGATATTTTACAAGCAGAACGTTCAGGACAATGCCAAGGGTGCAGACAGCGTACACATCGTAGTGAATGGCGACGACTTTACACTCTGGTTCGGCGAAGCGAAATTTTACAACTCCATAGCTGATGCTCGACTCGATGCGGTAGTGACTTCCGTCCTAAACTCGCTTTCGACCGATAAGCTGAAGAAGGAAAACGCGATCATCACCAGTGTCTCGGACCTGGATGGCCTGGCGATCGAGGCGGGCCTTCGGGAGAAGATCAAAGCCGCCTTAAGCAACCGGGAGTCGATCGACACGCTGAAGGCGAAGATTCATATACCGATCCTCTTGCTACATGAATGCGCTACGACCGCGGCTGCGAAGGAATTGTCCCAGAATTACAAGGCAACGTTGACCGCGTTTCACAAGGAACGGGCTAATTCTTACTTTTCAAAGCAGCTCGCAAAATCCAACTCAGTTCACAAATACGGTGATCTCAACTTCCACATCATCCTCTTTCCCGTCCCAAGCAAGAAAAAGATCGTTGATGCGTTTGTCCACGCGGTAGCCTTCTACAAAGGACAGAAATGATGGAGATTTTTGAGACGTGTCAGGAGATCAATGGGTTGCTATCCAGCCAGAACGAGCTGGCTGCCAGAAACCTCCTGATACAACTGCTAGCAGATTTGGAGCAGGCTAAGACGCCCTACCCTCAATTAGTGAACCATATGATCCGGGCGACCGGCCTGTTTCCCTACCTGCAACTTGAGAGCGCATCATGGGATCAAAAATACGTGCATCATGCGTTTGAGGTCGACGTTGGGCGTCGATTGGCAACCCTGCACCGAGAGCAATCGTCTATCCTTGCCAAGCTGCTGAACGGAAACAGCATCGCGGTAAGCGCCCCAACGAGCTTCGGGAAAAGCTTCATCATTGATGCATTTGTAGCCGCAAAGCATCCCGACAACGTCGTGATTATTGTTCCGACGATCGCGCTCATGGATGAAACACGAAGGCGACTGTTCAAGAAATTCTCCGACCACTACACGATCATTACTGCGCCGGATACACGGCTCGGACTCAAAAACATCTTCATCTTTCCGCAGGAGCGCGCCTTCGGATATCTGGCATCCCTGGAAAAGATCGACCTTCTCGTAGTCGATGAATTCTACAAGGCGAGCCAAGAGCACGACCCCGAGCGCGCCTCCACTCTCATAAAGGCGATTCTAAAACTTTCCAAGAAGGCAACCCAGAGGTACTACCTTGCGCCGAACATCAAGAAACTCAACGATAATGCGTTCACGCGCGACATGGAGTTTATTGAACTCCTTAATTTCAATACGGTGTACTTGAATATTCAAGAACCTTACAGGGACTTTGGAGGAGACGCCGCCAAGAAAGGCGCGAAGCTTATTGAGCTGATTTCTCCTGGCGATCAGAAAACGCTTGTCTATGCCGGTACATACTCCGAGATCCGAAAGATTGCCGACCTTGTAATCGAGAACCTGCCACCCGTTGATCGGATCTACACCTCAGCATTCGCCAAGTGGCTCAGGGACAACTACGAAGAGGACTGGCTCTTGGCCGACCTGGTTGAGCGCGCCGTCGGGGTTCACAATGGCAGCATGCACAGATGCCTCAGCCAGCTGCAGATCAAACTTTTTGAATATGAGGACGGATTCGACAGCATTGTGTCCACCTCTTCGATCATTGAGGGTGTCAACACTTCCGCTCAGAACGTGATCGTATGGCGCAGCAAGGTTGGCAGGACCAACCTTAAGGACTTTACATACAAGAATATTATTGGCCGCGGCGGGCGCATGTTCAAGTACTTCGTAGGCAATATTTTCCTTTTAGATGCGCCGCCAAAATCCGAAGATGCCCAACTCGAAATCTCGTTTCCAGATAAGATGCTAGGGACTCTCGACGAACATGGCGATGCAGACCAGCTGACAGACCTTCAAATTGAACGGATCGTCGAGTACAGAAGCCAAATGTCCGCTATCATTGGCGCCGAACAATTCGGGCGCCTCAAGAAGGACAATCTTCTTCAGGACAGCGATGCCGACTTTCTGCTGCGTTTGGCGAAAGACATGAGGGACGCTCCGGATGAGTGGAAGGGGTTCGGCTATCTCAACTCATCAAATCCCTCCCAGTGGGACCCTATGCTGTATAAAGTACTCAAACTCAAACCCGGCGGCTGGGATACGACATGGTCTAACGTTGTGAATGTCACCAAGGCGATCGCGCACAATTGGCATGATGACCTCTCCCAGATTATTTCGACGTTGAGGCAAGATGGCATAAGCATAGAGGACTTCTTCAAACTGGAGCGGACTGTTACGTTTAAGTTGTCCGCTCTCCTGGGCGACGCAAATGAGCTTCATAAGATCATCGTGAACCCTTCTGTCGACGTTTCCGGTTTCGTGGGCAGGATGAGCCGGGCGTTTCTCCCCAGTGCAGTCTACCACCTCGAGGAATACGGCCTACCGCGCATGATATCGAAGAAGATCCATACCGCTGGGCTCATCAATTTTGAAGACCCCGAGATGGATCTCATAAGAACACTTGAGAGATTCAAGTTTTTGGGGAGTAACGCGGTGCTCGCGATCAAATCTCTAGGACCTTTTGATCGCTATATTGTGCGCTTCTTCTTCGACGGAATCACTCCTGACGAGCCGCAGACCCCGGAGGACGCTTGAATGTTGCGCTGAAGGCATGGCAATTACACGAGCGGATCCACGCGATCCCGCTAAGCGAGATGGGGATAGGCCGGAAGATTTGGCACTCCCAACTCAGTTGGACCGATTCATCATGCTGGCCGGACGGAGCCCAGCATGGGTGAGAGGCCTATCGTTTGGATGTTTTCGAGCGCCTGATTGCGGCAGAAGCCGAGCGCGATCGAAGGACCCTGCGCCAGCCATGCTCTTCGTCTACTTTCCTCCTCCACGCGGCTCGGAGAAAGCCGAATGCCTGCAGGATCTTGTTAACACCAGCGCTGCCACCGGACCAATCATCGGGGGAGCAAAGTGCCAGGTAGGCCCTTCCAGCCGGCCAGCACCACTGTCCCGGAAGCGTCGGTCTAGATGCGACGAGCCGGTTCGGGATGGTCGAGCTTGACTAAAAGACCAGAGTCGAACGAGATAATCAAAGCGACCAGTGCATGCTGCGGGATCTCAATAGCTGAGAAAGGATCGTCAGCGGAAACACAACAGCAAGCCCGTTTCGCGCCGGCCTCTGTCATCGCTAGGGCGCGAACGCCGATCTCTATGCGGTGCGGCGCATCTCCCACCTTTCAACTGACGTCTTCATCGAGCTCACGCGCTCGCACTGGCGGCAAGAAGATTAAGGGCGCCTGTGGGTTCGGACCTTTCGTTTGGGATAGGGCCACCGCCCCTCCCCGCTCCGCTTCGGCATCCTTGACCTGTCCGCCGATAGGCGGTCTGAGCTACGATAACCTCGCCTCGCGCGACCTCGATCTTTGCACGCTGCAGTACCAGGGATCAGCACCAATGCCGCAAGAGCTATTGCTGCCCGCCGAACAAGACGCATTTCATTCCAGCGCCGTCCGTGCTCAAGTCTTTTTCAGAGGCAATTCAATAGCGATCCCTTTGCTCGCGACGCGTTGACGAATAATCTCGAATCCTAGCTTTTGCATAGCAGTGTATGACTCCCGTCCCTCCCAGATCGCGTTGATGCGTTCACGCAGCTCCTCCTGTTCCTCGCTACCACTCAGGACGGCCGTGCAGTATTGCTGCAGAAGCACCCTTGCATTGCTAAATGCAAGCTTGCGCGATTTCACCAGCACCTCGCGACGATTTAGGCCCAGCATGTGCAGCGTCCGCTTGCCCATCTCGGTTCGCGCAAAGACCTCGCCGGTATCCAGGAATTGCAAGTGATCATCCGGCTCGTCCTTACTGGGATTTATGAGCAACGCGACTTCCCTCTTCTCCTGGTCAGGCTCGGCCGCTCGAAAGCCGTCGACGGGGAAGCGATCGGCCTTGCCAGCCCCCTCGCCCTTGCCCGCGCCGTGTTTACGATAACGATTGCAGTCGATGCAGGCCGGGAACAAGTTGTCCCAGTCGTACGCCAGCCAGTAATAGCCGGGATGATCGATCTCGCCCCACTTGCTGACCTTGACCTTGATCGGCTTGAAGTTGTCGTCCGCAACGCGCCCCTTGGGACGGAAATGCTCGACGTCCCCCGGCTGATTGCTTCCGATCACCGTTTCACAGTAAGCGCATTTTTGATTGAATATCTTTAGCAGAAAGCTCATGTATTTCTTGTACAGTTGGTCTTCGACTGTGGTGTCGCCCCGCTTTCTGAACTCCTTAATTAGTTCGCCGCGCTGTCGCGTCGCCTCGGTGAAAACGTCCTGCCAAGACGGGTCCTGTTGCGGATCTTTTACTACTCTAATCACGAGGCTGCCCTCGACGTTGTCGCGCTAGCTGCTTCGAAGTGCTTACGCAGGATTTCCGTTTCATCTGCCGACCACTCCTCTGGCTCAGTAGTCTTGACGACGGCAGCCTCGGTGATCGCGCCATAGCTCACATTGTTTAAACGCTGCCCGAGCTCTTGCAGCTCATCATCCTCAGACTGGGTTCGCTTCACCTTTTCAAAAAGGTCGTAATAACGATGAATGAGACGCTCCGTCTCCGGGTTGCGATCAGATTGGAGGCCAAACACCACACTTGTGAGGATCTCCTGGCTGCTGCGGCCATAGAAATCGAGGTCGAATGGTAGCGGACCGACACGTCCGCTGCGCCGATCGCGCTCCAGCACACACATTTCTTTGCCGCGCAGCGCACCTGCGAGCAGCGGCGAGTGCGAGGTAGCGATGACCTGAACATTTGGAAAGAATTTTTTGGATAGTTCGACGAGACGCCGCTGCCAATCCGGATGCAGATGTGCATCGATTTCATCGATCAGTGTGATCGCGTGCTCCTTCTGCGGCTCCGCCGCCTGGGGATAGAAGTCATACATCCGCTGCACCAGAACTCCGAGCCAGTTGAAGATCGACGACATACCCTGACTGAGATCGTCGAACGGCACATCCTCCGGCGAAGCGACGTCTTTGTCGTCGATCTTCACGCGAATCACATAGCTGCTGTCGAGGGGCGCAAGCTTCCGGAACATGCCGGGCACAACGTCGTGGATGATATTGTCGAGCAATGCCTTCTTCGCCACTGCTCGCGCGTCGCCGCGACCAGCCTGTTCCAGCACATTGATCAGCCACTGCTTGAAACTGCCGAGCCTCCGGTCCACCTCACCACTGACCAAAGGCAGCAGATCGGCGGGCTCCGCAAGACGCGCTTCTAGCGGGGCCGGCCCTTTCGGGTTGATTGAGGGGGCGCCGCGCAGAGCGGGGAAGCCAAGCACTAGTGCCAGCCCACCTTGCACGGGTGTGGTCGCGCTCGGCACCACGGAGACGTCGCGGTTGCGCACAAGCCGCGTGCGCAGGACTTGTGAACCGAAGGTGAGCTCGATTGCGGCTTCGGTTTTTCCGACCTGGAGCAGGCGTCCGGCTGCAGCGCTCGCCTCATTGCCACTCAGAGCAAGCCCGATGGCGCGCAGAATGCTCGACTTGCCGCAACCATTGGGACCGAAGATCACGGTCCATGCGGCGCCCGGAACACCGGGAATCTGGGTCTGAAACTTTAGCTCGAGTTGCTCGAACAGACCAATGTTGGTGAGCTTGATGGCCTCGATGCGGCTGGCGGCAAACTCGTTGGGCGAGCCTTGGGCGCGCCCACGGGCCGGCGCGGTGAAGCGCGCAAGGTGGGCAAGTTTGGTAACGAAGTCGGAGACTGCAATATGGGTCGTATCGGCGGTGTAGGGCAAAAGTGTCACACCGAATCGCGATACCGTAGCGCTCAGCAGGCCGATGTCGTGGCGATCCGGCACGAGCGCGAAATGTCGCTCGCCGGCAACTTCCAAGTCCACGCCAACGGCCTGTAGGAACTGCTCGAGCGTGGTAGCGCCGACGCCGATGAACACGAAATTCTGCGTCTGCAGCAAAAGCGCCATCTGGCGCTGGAATTCCGGCCAGCGCGCTAGGTTACGACGGAGTTCGGTCATCGACAGCGATAGCGCATCGGGCCGGTCGAGATCACCCATAGGCCGTAGAAGCGCATGCGTGCCGCTCTTGATCGCGTTCGGCAGTTCACTCGCTTGTTCAAGTGAGAACTTCGACCAGCCGGTCTTCCCCGCGAAGATGCCATCCGCCAGCGTATCGCGCGCGAGCGTAACGACGCCGCGCCATGGCAGCGCAGCGAGGGTATGGTGCAGCGAAGCATTTGGCCGCGTAGTCGAGATGATTTCCTGTATTTCGCGCGCGACACGCTCGTGCGGGACGGCAGCAGCGATCGCATCCATCACCTTGTTGTAGCCGTCGCCGGAGACGATCAATTTCGCTTCAGCTTCAACACTCTCGATCAGGCTCCTCGGAAGCGCATCGTCCAACCGCTCCACGAGCTGAGCTACGAGAGTTGCACCATCGGGATAGCCGGCCTGTGCAGAGGCACCGCCCCCAAGCACCAGCATCGCGCGCCCCTCGCCTAAGGCTGTCAGCACGGCTGACGGCACCTCTGGAGCCGGCAACACCGCCCTCGTCACTACTGCTTCTTCGATCTCGGTCGGCTTCGCCGCTAGAACGAGAGGCGGTTTGGACTCCGAGGGCTTACGCTTAGCCGAACGGATAGCAAGGAAACCGACAAGCGCGAGGAATGCGCCGCCAGCAGATGACACTCCTACGATTGCAGGCCAAGGGCTGCGGACGAAGATATTGAGCGGGCTCGACTTGATCCCGGTTTCGCGATCGATGAGGTAGATGATATGTGTGGAGCCCCAGCTGATACCGAACACCGTCGCGAGCACGTCGCGGTTGAGGGTGAAGACGAATGATCCCTTCATCCGCTCCAGACGTGCACCGTCTGAGGTCGGCTGAAGTGAATCGGAAAATCGCGCGGAGGCGATGCCCCGAACGAAGCTCTCGCCATCGATCGAAACTGCCAGCCGATCCAGCACCTCCCCTATACCCCGACGCCCACTCGAATCATCAGCATACCGAACGACGAGATCGAATTGGCCGATCGCAGCGCTGCCCATGATCACCGGATTTGGGTCGACGGCTCCGAGAGTAAAGTCCACAATTTGAAACGGCGGCCCAAACTGGACAGGCGACTCATGCTTGCCTGGGGCTGCGTTGTCAGGGGTCGAGAGCTGCTGAGCGTTAGCTGGCGCCTTCGGTTGATCCAGCGGACTCTTCGAGGACTGCTGCTGGACGTCATCCGCAGACGGCGTGCTACCGAGCTTGTCCATGGCATATGATTGTGCGGTAGCAAGCATGAGGACGACGACCGCAAGAGCATTTGCGCGTCGCACCCGCCACCCGGACGTCATCATCGCTCGCATGACAAATCTCTCCCCAGGTTCGCAGCCGAATAGAACGAGACCGTACAAGAGTTGCAGATGTGCAGACACCCGTGACAACTATTCACTTTGTTGTGCAGCTGCAAAACTAAACAGACGCCATAAACGCTTGGAGAGAGTGGCGGTCCACTTCGTGCGCCGATCTCATTGCGAACTCGTCTCAATCTTACGCTGCACGTTACCGCGTCTACGCGGGCTGCTCAACAATCCAGACAAACATCTTTCTTACTAGGGAGCGTGCGTCTGCACTCGGACCAGCACCCAGACTTTGCCCTACAATTTGTGCCCAGGTCGCCGCCTTGTTCACGCGAGCTTGCTGAGCTTCAGCTAAATTGCCGCCCTTTTCGACACTGCCGCTCTCATTCAGAAGTAATCCCACACACCTCTACCCAACGCCTTCGAGCGCAAACTACCCCATCCGGTCCGCCGCACGTTGAACCAGGACTGCCCTTGTTCTCGCAAGAGACACCTAAAGTCCCGAACCTTTGCTGTTCGACAGGCACGCAGTGTTTCGACTGCTCCGCAACTGGTCCTAGCGCGCCTGCACCAACGTGACCGTTGAGGTCTTCGGCAGCGCGTCTTTGGACGTCGCGGCCGTTATCACCTGTGACACCAAATCTAACACCTGCAGCGATCGGGCTTCTTCGTTACTGCCAAACACGGGCGTCGGGATGAAGAAAGTCTCCGCACCATAAGAGACGGTTACTGCCGCCCCGGCGACGGTCCCAGCAGCTCGCTCGACCTCAAACAGCGGAACTGCCAACCGGCGGCTATCTTTCTCGATCAACACTTCGGGCAAAAACCGATGCGTCGAATAGTTCTGCGCAGCTATCAGCTCACCAAGATAATAGAGGATTGCTTGACTTGTGCGCGGCTTGAATGGGAGTTCGACCTCGAGGAGCCGCAGTTGTCTGACGAACGTCTGGAACGTGACCATCGCACACAGATCTCTTCCGACGTTTAGCACCGTCATCGTGCCATGCGTCTCGGGGAAGTCTTGGCAGCCAGCCTTATAAAATCGGTCGCGATCCCTTTCCATCGCAGCGCAGATATCAGCGTCACGCTGGTTTCCTCGGGTTCGACACCTTACGGCAGCTTCGCTCGCTATTCTCTGCCGTCTCTGCACCGCAAGCGTGTATTCTTGGACGAAGATCAACTTCACAAGTTCTTTCGGAAACTTCAGCTGATCGAAATATTCAACAATGCTCGGCGATAGTGGGCGCTGGAGTTCTTGGGCGAAGGCCGCATAGTTAAGATTGTTCATCGTGAAGGAGGTGAACCCCCCGTTTACGTTCAAGGTGGGATTGATGTTGTACGTCGTCAGCCCTAACGGATCGAAATTGAATGTTCCTCCAGCTGTACCAGAAAACGTGGGACTTGCGGCGACGTCTCCGAATCCAACAAAAGACATCGGGGCGCGTTGGCTCGCCCTAACTGCATTCAGCAGGATTTGGCGATTGTTCGATTCTGCAATGGCCTGATTGTAGGCGTCGGCCTTATGTTCAAGTTCGCCGCGTGTGCAGCCCGCAAGGGAAGCCAGCGTGATGATTAAAGCAACTGCCCGATATGCTGATCTTCTCTGACATTGCAATTGAAAGCGCACAGCCCCCTCCTATAACCCAAAAAGCAGGTAAGTTGCGTCCATCACAACCGAGAGTCAACGGGCAGTAAGTGGATAACCCTCATGATCTGCATATACTCGCAGGATGCGCGGCACACCTCGCGGCTTAGCCGACCAGTCCGAGCTCTCACGGCTCGCGGCTTGCCAATTCTACCAAAGCGTGTAAGTTCTTTTCCGGTCTTTTCGTGAAGCCTACTTTGTAGTTTCGGAAGCATATTGCTGAGCGGCATGCCGATTGATGCATGCTCCTCTAAGATCATTCTCAGCATGAATCGATTGGAGCTTTTCTCATGCCTGTGGACGAGTTCATTGACAGACCCCTCGCCAAACCTGAGGACGGGATTGGGCTTGCGCTCTCCGGGGGAGGCTACCGCGCCATGGTGTTCCATGCCGGCGCGCTGATCCGGCTGAACGAGCTAGCGCTACTGCGAAAGATCAACAGGATCTCCAGCGTGTCGGGTGGCTCGATCACAGCTGGGATACTCGGAGCGAACTGGAGCAAACTCACTTTCAAAAACGACGTTGCAACCAACCTTGGCATGGTCGTCAATCAAATCAGAGCGATGGCTGATACGACTATCGACGCCGGCGCGATCATAGGCGGCATTCTGCTACCCGGGTCCATCAGCGACCGGGTCGCAAAAGCATATGACGATGTCGCGTTCAAAGGGACGACGCTTGCAGATCTTCCCGACGACACCCAGGCGGGCAACCCGCGCTTCGTCATAAACGCGACCAACATTCAGACGGCGGCTCTCTGGCGCTTCTCGCGTAACTACATGGGTGACTACAGGGTGGGATTGGTAGATCGTCCGAATGTTTCGCTGGCGAAAGCCGTCGCTGCGTCTTCGGCCTTCCCTCCAATCCTGTCGCCGTGCGAACTCGACATCACTCAGGACGTCGTGAACACCCCTGGCGCGGATCTCCATCGCGAGCCCTACACCAAAACTGCCATCCTAAGTGATGGAGGAGTCTACGACAACCTCGGCTTGGAGACGATTTCAAAGAGGTACACGACCTTGCTTGTTAGCGATGCAGGACAGAAAATCGCTCCCGAGCCAGACCCGCATCGGGACTGGGCACGCCACTCCTTGCGGGTGCTTGATACGGTGGACAACCAGGTTAGGAGTTTGCGCAAGCGTCACCTGATCGATTCGTTTCGTCGAAACGATCACTCCGGAACGTATTGGGGTATTCGGACGACATTCGCCGATTACCAACTCAGTGAAGACCCACTTGGATGCTCGACCCGCAATTCAAGCGCTCTCGCCGAGGTGCCCACCAGACTCGAGGCGATGCCAAGGAATCTACAGGATCGCTTAATAAACTGGGGCTATGCGATCTGCGACGCCGCGTTGCGTGCACATATTGATGCGGCTTTGCAGACAAAGCTGGGGGTTACCATAACCTCTCCGACGCAATTTCCCTTTGCTGGTGGATATTGAGCGTGCGTAAGCCCAGCTCTCCCGCGTTCCGGCGGTTGCGTGTCTACGCGTTCGATCCTTCCGCCTCAACGGACCTGCGGACCGCCACGATGAATGCGGCGGTGATCAAGGTACCGTGGGAGACGCTTGGGGCTGGTCCAAGCGGCGAGTACCTCGAAGTGATTGACGTGGACCCGGCGAGCGACGCCTTTTATGAACCGGTCGATCTGAATTCACCGCAGCTGCTGGCGCAAGACGGGCATGCTCCATCGGAGGGTAACCCGCAGTTCCATCAACAGATGGTTTATGCGATCGGAATGACAACAATCCGCAACTTCGAGCGGGCCCTAGGGCGACGAGTCCTTTGGGCGTGGCGATGGGCGCGAAGGGACGATCTGGCAGCGTTCAAAAGCAGAACTTACATTGGCAAGCTCCGCATCTATCCGCATGCGCTCCGCGAGGCCAACGCGTATTACAGTCCGCAAAAGCGCGCGCTCTTGTTTGGCTATTTCAGGGCCAGTGGAGAGGAGATTGGCAATAATTTGCCGGAGGGAATGATCTTCTCCTGTCTGTCGCACGACATCATCGCCCACGAAATGAGCCATGCGATTTTGGACGGCATGCATAGGATGTATCTTGAACCGAGCAATCCCGACTCCCTAGCATTCCACGAAGCTTTCGCCGATATCGTAGCCCTGTTGCAGCACTTTACCATGCCGGAGGCGGTCAAGAACCAGATCGGACGCGTACGCGGCGATCTCTCCCAGCGATCGCTCCTGAGCAATCTTGCGCTGCAATTCGGCCAAGCAATAGGTAATTACGGCTCCCTTCGCGACGGGATCGACAAGATCGATCCGGTGAGCGGTCTCCCGGACGCGCGGGCAATTGCGCATGTGACGGAGCCGCATGAACGCGGGGCCATCTTGGTCGCCGCGGTATTCGACGCATTCATCACCATTTATCGAACCCGTGTCGCGGACCTGATCCGGATGGTTACCGGAGAGGGCGAACGCTTTCCCGACCGGGATCTTCATCCCGATCTGCTAAATCGTTTAACCTCCGAGGCAAACAAGACGGCAGGCCATGTCCTGCGGATGTGCATCCGTGCACTCGACTATCTTCCTCCCGTCGACGTCACGTTTGGCGACTTTCTGCGGGCGATTGTCACGGCGGACAGCGATCTGGTTGCTGATGACGATCGTGGATACCGTATCGCTTTTGTGGAAGCGTTCAGAAGACGGGGTATCTACCCCCGTGATTGCCGATCCTTGGCAGTCGACAGTTTGTTATGGGGGGAGCCGAATGAGGACATGGCTCTGGGATGGCTCGATGGCATCGACACGAGCTATAAGGAAACCCGCGAGGACCTCTGGAAGCAGGCGATCGACAACGCGGGAGTTTTCTATGCGCGCCTGAAGGACCGAAACAGGTTTCCGGCAGAAACTCTTCGCAAGATGGGATTGGCGCTTGATGACGATGCGCCCAAGACGATCAGGCGGTCAGTCAAGGAGGGTGGGTTGCCAGCTTTTGACGTCCAGTCGGTCCGAACCACCCGACGTATCGGCCCCGACGGCGAGGAACTCCCACAACTTGTGGTCGAAATTGTTCAGGAGCGGAGAGGCTTTAGCGATGCTCAGGAGCAATCGGGCGCTGATGCATCTGGTCACCGGTCGCGCGGGGCAGATTTCACCTTCCGTGGTGGATGCACGCTGATCATCGATCTCCACTCTGCAAAAGTTCGATATATCGTAAGCAAGGACATTCTGAGCGCATCACGTCTCGAGGCGCAGAGGCGTTTTCTATTTGAGCGTGAGACCGAGTCGCTAGGAGCTACTTATTTCGGTCTCGACTCACGCGAGGAGCCGTTCGCATTTCTGCATCGGAACGGATGACCTCATGCTGAGCGCAGGAAAGAAGGCTCCAACCCGAAAGACGGCGAAGAAGGCAGACAAAAAGCCGGCGCGAAAGAAGGGCGGCCAGTCCGCACCATCTCCTCAATCCGGAGTGGACAGCGAAGAGAGTGCAAGGTCAACCACAGGAGCCCCATCAGCCAAGCCCGGCCACATCTCTGTTCGCATGTACAATAACATCCTTGGCGACTGCTTCCTGATCAGAGTTCCTGCCGGACCGGAGCGCGATGTAAATGTCTTGGTCGATTGCGGAGCGCTCCAGGGAATGCCGTCCGCGGCGAACATTCTGAACGAAATCGCCGACGACTTGGCAAAAACGACGGGATCTCGTCTCGATGTCCTGGTAGTCACCCACGAACATTGGGATCATCTGTCCGGATTTTGCCAGGCAGAGACTATCTTCCGAAAGTTCGAGATCGACGAGCTTTGGCTGGCCTGGACAGAAAACGACAAGGATGCTGATGCGGCACGGATCCGCGCGCGCAGACAAAAGGCGCTTCAGCTCCTGCTCACACTCGACAAGCACTTCGGACCGCCCGCGACCGCTCCAGAGGAGGACGAAGATGAGGCGGGAAGAGCGCCAAGAGGCGGGGGACAACGGGATGAAGTCAGAGAGCTGCTCGCGTTCACCGGCCAGTCGCCCGGTGCGGCGACATCGAGGATGGATACCGGAGCCATTTTGGCGATGCTCAAGGGCCTTGCCAAAAGGGTAAGATACTTCACGCCGGGCGCGGATCCGATTCCGCTCCCCGCTGGGATTCCGGTCGAAGCATATGTTCTCGGACCTCCGAAGGACACCAAATTCCTCCTCCGCAGCAACCCGCGAAAGGGTGAGGTCTACCTGAGTGACGAGAGCGCCGGACTTGGTGTATATTTGGCGGCTGCGGTTCAGCTGGAGAAGGAAGCCATCTCGCTTGATGCCGATGAAGCGAGAGCCATTGAACTTTCAATGCCGTTCGATAACCAGTATTTCCGTCCGTTTACCGAGGTTGAACGTGAACAAAACGAAGCTTATTTTTCTGAGCGGGACCAATGGCGGCGGATTGATCGCGATTGGCTCGGGGCCGCAGAACAGCTTGCTTTAAAGCTCGATTCCGACACCAACAACACTAGCTTAGTTCTCGCTTTCGCGTTTGGAGCCCAAACTGATCGTCGCGTGCTGCTCTTCCCTGGAGATGCGCAGGTCGGAAACTGGGAGTCTTGGCAACAATACGTTTGGCCGAGCGGCGCCAAGAGAGAGGATCCGGCCGCAATCGATATCCAAAAGCTCCTCGCCGCGACGGTGCTATATAAAGTCGGCCACCACGCCAGCCACAATGCGACACTGCGGACCAATGGCCTTGAGCTAATGACTCATCCAGATCTCGTGGCAATGATCCCGGTGAGAGAGGAATTTGCTCGCAAAATCAAGCACTGGAATATGCCGTTCCCCTCTCTTCTGACGCATCTTCTGGAAAGAACAAAGGGAAGAGTTCTGCGTGCAGACAAGTCTCTGGATGATTTGAAGGCCGACCGAGCCCGTCGTCAGGACAAGCCAGGCGAACTCACCCAAGCCGACTGGGAAAGTTTCTTCTCTCGCCTCCGCTTCGGCCCCAAATCGGCCCATTCTGACCTCGCGTCGCTGTACGTGGAGTATTCGGTACCACTCACATGAGAGAGCCGGGCGGGCGCCCCACCCGTGATGTTGGAGCAGGGTCCAGCTTGCGCAGGCAAGTCCGGATCTCCCACATGGGTTCTATCGCGCGCGCTAGGTCGGCGTGAAACGCCAAGTTCTCGCTTCAGGGATGTCGACGAAGAGCGGGGCTGCTAAGGGTGATCGTTGCATTTCTAAGAGAACGGTCGGGTGTGGTTGCGACAGGACCATCAGCTTCGTCTGCTCGAGCTCTGCGACCGGGACGTTCGCTAGCTTTTGACCGGCATAGAACCGCAACGCATTCATGAAGTTGAAGCACGCGGATGAGCGCGCACGAGTCAGGGTTGGCTTGTTTAGATCGAGCACCTCGATCGTCCAAACGGCGCGGCGAACGAGGATCGGATCTGTGCCAATAGGTACAAAACAGAAAGTTCCTGAGAGGTCGAGTTGCATGAAATTCAACGGATCTTCTCGACGAGGATCGATCAACGGTAAGCGCGATTTTCCGCGCACGTTGACGCCGGCGGTTTTGATGGATTGCCCTAGTATCGGGCGATATCGTGCCGTTCAGGCAGTGGCGGCTTTGTGGAAGTTGAAGGGCAGCAGGTCGGTAATATCGGCGTCGCCGGCGCGCTGAGGCAATTCGGTGAGGACGTGGCGCAACCACGCTAACGGCTCGACACGTGAGGCGCGGCAGGTCAGCATCAGGCTGTAGACGACGGCACTGGCCTTGGCTCCGTCCACGGTATCGCTGAACAACCAACTCTTCCTGCCAGTTGCAAAAACCCTGATGTCGCGCTCCAGAAGATTGTTGTCGATCGGCATGCTGCCGTCCCCGGTGTAGCGCGTCAGATATTCCCATTGGTTTCGGGTGTAGGATACGGCGTCGCCGAGCTTGCTGTCAGGCAAGACCTTCGGGGCCATGTCATCGAGCCATACTTTGAGAGCATTGAGGATGGGGACACTATGTTGCTGGCGGAAGCGGCGAATGCAGTCGGCCTGTGTTTCACCCTTCTCCGGTATTCCATCCCGCGCCTGCCTTTCAACCCGGTAGAGCTGTTCAAAGAACCGCAGCGCTTGCTCGGGCGGACCGCCGCCCTTCTTCCTGGCTTTGAGGGCATCGACAAAGCGCCGCCGGGAGTGGGCCATGCATCCAATGTGGGTGGCCCCTTCCAGCGTGCGCCATGCGGTATAGCCGTCACTCATCACGATGCCACGGTAATCGCCGAGGAAGGCTTGCGGGTAGATTTGGCCGCGGCCCGGCTGATAATCCAGAAGAACGATCGGCTCGTGGCTGCCCTTGCCGCTGCGATAAGCCCACATGTACGATGTGCTGGTGGCCTTTTTGTCCTTCTCCTTGAGGACCTGAACCGTCGTCTCGTCGCCATGGATGAGAGGCTGCGATCTGAGCCGCAGCTTCAGGGCGTCATAGACGCGGGAGAGATGTTTCTCGCTCGAGCCGATCACCCAGCGACCCAAAGCGCCGCGGCTGACCGGAACACCGGCGCGTTCGAAGGCCTGCGCCAGGCGGTAGAGCGACGTGCCATCGACATATTTATGAACCAGCGCGAACGCCAGCGTTGAGGCCGTGGCAACGCTGCCCGGCAGCGGCTGCGTCGCCATCGGCGCGGTCACGACAGGGGCGTTGATCCCGGTGCGATCGCAATGGCGGCACGCATATTTGAAGCGTACGTTCTGTAAAACCTTCGCCTTCACCTCGATATGAAGTTGCTCCGTGACAGCCTCGCCCATGCGATGCATCTGGCCAAGGCAGCAAGGACACGCCTTCTGATCGTCGGACAGGTCATACTCGACGCGCTCACGCGGAAGGTTCGCCGGCAGCGGCCTGCGGCCGCGCTTCTTTCCCGTTGTGTTTTCGACGGGTGGCAAGCCCGTGTCCGGAAGTTCGGCGATATTGTTCGTTTCACTGCCGGCGTCCTCCTCATCGGAGGCCTGCTCGGCTTCAGTGAAGAGACGATCAACATGCTTTTCGCTGCGCGGCGCAAAACGATGCAGCCTTGCCAGCGCCAGTTCTTCCTCGAGTTTGACGATGCGGTCGGCGAGTTGATGGCTCTCCGCCTGCAGCGCAGCAATGCGCGCCAGCAGCACTTCAACACTCGGATCGCCGGTTCGATTCATCGGATTCTTGAATCTGAACCGTACCGACGCGTCAACCGCTCAACTCGAGAGCTCAGCCGGCAACCTGATATTGCCGCGCCGGATGGCGGACCATCGCATCGATATCGATGCCGTCAAGGATCCAGTGCAATTGCTCCGTCGTCAGCGTGACGATCGCCTCCTGGCGGCGCGGCCATCGGAACCTGTCCTCGGTCAGCCGCTTCAGGACCAGTACAAAGCCGGACCGATCGAAGAACAGAAGCTTCATCCGGTCGCAACGGCGATTGCAGAACGCAAAAACCGCCGGAGTGAATGGATCGAGCGCCATCGTCTCCTGGACCAGGACCGCAAGGCTGTTGATGCCAGCCCGGAAGTCGATCGGCTCACGGTGCAGATAGACCTGCAGGTCACCGCCCAGTCTAAACATCGCCCAGCGCTCCGATGATCGCCGTCAATGCATCCACATCGCCGCATTCCAGCGCGAGCTTCACCCCGTTCGGCAGCGACACGCTCACTTTGGCCGGAGAACAAAAAGCTGAAGTCCCTTTGGGTTCCGAACCACGCACTTCATCGCAAGCCGGCAAATCAACCGTCGCCACGCTGTGTTTTCGCGACAGGTCCCGCTCGGCCTTCCCCTCAAGCTGAACCGGGATGAACGCCGGGCGTGAGGACGGCGGCAGCGACCTGGTCGCGCTGTGCTTCTTGATCCACTTCCGAAGGAGGTTCGCGTTGACCCCATGTTCGAGTGCAAGCCTCGATACCGAAACCCCAGGCTCAAGGCAGGCCCTGACAAGACGCTCTTTCGATGCCGCCTCGTAGCGCCGGCGACCGTTCCGGCCAACAAGTCTGACCCGCAGTTTCTGATCATCCGCTGCCATCACAAGGTGTCCACCTATTTTGGTGGACACCTTGTGCATCAGGGCACTCAAAAGCAAAAGGTGCGGAGAAATTCGCGCTTACGATCAACGCCTCGCACCCTCCAGGCGGCGCCACAAGCCGCCCACCCCGCGTCCTTACGAACTCCTTCGTCTCACCTAGTGGAGTTATGTAGGAGTACCGATTGTTCTTGGGGCCGTTGCACGGCCCACAGGCGTAGATGTAATTCGTCCAATCAAATACCCGCTCCGGAAACAGGGTCTTGGGCGCAATATGCTCGACTTCGTCGGCAGCAGAATCCTCGCAATAGCAGCACCGTTTGGCGCCGCAGCACATCCTCTCTAAGGCGGCTCTAACCTCCTGAAAGGTCTTGTTTCTTCGATTATTCCTGGTGCTGAACTTCGAAGCCGCTTCAGCCACCCTCGCCCTGTATGAGCGAAGCGTGTTGATTTCAGCCTGCCAAGCCGCCAATCGGGTTTGGGCGCCGGGCGAGATCGGAACATCGTCGAGCGTGATCATTTCAGTAGCGTGGGACGTGCCGGAAATTTCTTTCGGAGCGCCTCTTGGGCTCGCATTTCTTCCTGGGACAGACTTGACCGCAACGCCTTCACGTTCAACGCGGCAAGGTGAGCGGAGATCTACACCCCGAATTCATGTCACAAGGGATTCTGGGGTAACAGCATGAAATCCACGCCAATCACCGATGAAGTAGGTCAAAAATGGCAACGAAAATTCTGGAAAGACATGGGGTCGCCAGCGCCGGACCGCGGCCCAAGAGCACGCGTTTGCGAGATCTAGATTTGACAGACGAGTCTAACGCGTTTCTCACGCATGAAATTGGACAATCCGATGGTCCTGAAACTGTCCGCGTTAGAATGACGGTCGATCTGGTCGGTCCATTGGCAGGCAAGCTTGAGCAGACGGCAAAGCAACTTGGAAAGAGCAAGACCGATGTCATACGCGACGGTCTTCAGTATGTGTTTCGGGCATTGAAGGCTCAGCATGATGGTTTTCTCGTAGAGCGCCTGGAAAGAAGATGATGATGGTCGGATTTCTCGGTCTCGAGAATTCACCATCGGAAGCTGAGTTGATGAACGAGCACTTACTCCGCTGATATCGGAGCCTCCATGTATCTGAGGTCGCTGGCGATCGACGGCGTTCGGTCGATCGAAAGCCTACGCATGGACTTCGAGCCAGGCCAGGAGCCTGGCTGGCACGTTATCGTCGGACCGAATGGGTCAGGCAAGTCGAGCATCGTCAAGGCTTTTGCTTTGTCGATGCTCGATGAAGCCGACGTCAAGCAGTTCCTGTCATCTACGGCAGTTACGTCGATCCTCGACAAGATGATCCGAAGTTTCGCCAAGCGCGACGCGTCCGGAAAGCCCAAGACAGATCCGCAGCCTTCCGGATCCAGTCGGCCAGCTTGCAGCGGCCTTTGGTGCTCAAGCAGGAGTTGCCTGGACATGACCTCGAGAGGTTTAAAGGCGAAGGAGCCGATCAGGCACCGGCCTATCTTCCAATGACCGCGAGTGCCGCGGCAACCGCCCGGTCAATCGAACATACCGATCAGGGACGCATTCTGAGCGCACTGATTCCAGCGCTCGCTTACGCGTGCAGTGTGGCAGGTCACCAAGTCGAAGGCCACCTAGTGGACTGCCAAGGGCTCGACAACCTCGTCTGCGAGATCACGGAAGCAATGGCTGCAGCACCTTTGCGACGAAAACTGGTCATCTCCAGCCTTGGTGTGGAGGCCGCCTTTGAATTGAGCGTCCGGGACCCGGAGATTCCTTTCGAGCTCACGCATATCGAGCTTCGTTGTTGAGAGCCCGCCGCCGCCTGAAAAAGCTTACGCCATGAATGGCGGGTAGTCTTCTTCGGGCGGCCCGTAGAAATAGTCATTGGAAATGTACCAGCGGCCCGAACACCGCGGGCCATAAACATAATTGTCCTTGACATAGAACTGGCCACTGTTGCGAGGACCGTAGATATAATCATTGCGGATATAAAACTGGCCGCTATTTGCCGGACCATAAACGTAGCCGTTCTTGATGTAGAATTTCCCGCTTCCGCCCATCAGTTCCTCAGGCATTCCGTTGTCGTTCAAGCAACGTTGTCGGGCGCGACAACCGTCGAGAACGGAAGAAAGCATTCTAGTACCACGAATCACAACGTGACTAGTCAAGGCAAGGTCCGAACGCGAACGATAAGCGCCATTAAATCGCGATGGACCCTGTCGAAGAGCTACGAAGAGCTTGTCACCGAAGTTAACGAGCTTGTCACGTTGCTAAACTCGGCCCCGATTCCCATGGGATCCTCGGATGTTGAACAGGCCGGTGTTCCTTTGTTGCAATACCCATCGGCACCCACCCCCCTCTAGCAGTCTGCTGAAAAAACTAAGCCGCTCTCGGTTCTTCGTGAAGCTCGTCCGCCCCACATCGGAAGGCCCGGCGAAAGCCCCACGAACCAGCGGAACAACAATTTTTGGAGTCCAATTGCTCCATCAATTGGCCTTCCGAGCGGATGCGCCTTAGAACGCCTGCAGCAGCAAGGCGCTCAACAACTGCTCGGAGGTATCGAGGAATGTCCCTCGCTGGCGTAGAGCTTCCCAAGGCTGCGTTTCAAATCACTCAAAACAATCCCGACAAGGTCCGGGAGCCACCACACTCACGCGGCGCTCTCGGCAAAGCCGCCTTCGATATAGGCTGCGGCTCCTACCTGTATGCGGCGCAAGACCTGGTGGTAAGTGGAGGAGCTTGCCTCGTTGACGGTCTCTACGACCGACGCGGGTGCAGCCCGGGGCAATGTCGCAAACGTCTCGTTGAGGACGCGCCCATCCATTTGGCTAGGGGCGACAATTCCCAGGAGATGCAGAATGGTCGGCGCGATGTCGCAGATTCCCGACGGAACTTCTGAAAGGCTGCCCGATCGGAAGGCAGTCCCGGCGAGAATGCCGACCGCGGCCATCTCTTTAGGATGCAAGCCGCCATGTACTCCCAGTCCGATCGGCGCGTCGTTGCTCCAGGTTCGGCCGATGAGGCCGAATGGATCGACTTCACTATCGGCGCGATAGGAGAAAAGGATGTCGCTGGAACGGGCATGATCTGCCATCACAAGCTGTCGCGCAAAACTGCCCGGCGCGATGCCCTCGATGTCATTTCGTCCAGCGGTGAAGATCGGTCCGCACCACGGCGCCTTGGTCATTGTTGCGACGGCTCGCCGGATCTTCAGCTCCGAGGGGTCTGCCAGATAAATGGCCCCCACCTGCCCGGGAACGAGAATCGCATCTACGTCTTGCCCAGGCGCCGAGCCGCAACGGAATCCGGCATCTCTGAGCACTTGGTGAACGTCAGCCTGCGCATGGACGCTCACGTGTCCATGATCTGAGACGGCAATGATGTGGACGTCCTGCCGCCGGCCTTCAGCCTCCCACCAGTCCAGAACGCGACCGAATTGCTGATCGGCCCAGGCGAGCGCTTCCAAAGTCCGTACCTCTGCCGTGCCGCAGTAATGAGACGAGCTGTCCGGTTCGCCAAAGGAGAGAATGGTGACGTCCGGCCGAAGCTGTGGCCAGACGATGTCGAGCAAAGCCGCCGTCAGATAGCTCTGCGCTGCGACATCGGGCGTTCCTGCAGGCGGGGGCGCCGGGGGCGGACCGATCCGAGCATTCAGCGCCTCGAGAAGAGATCGGGAAGTCGCGAGCCGCGCGAAGTGCCCCGAGATTGTGGGATGACCGAGCGTGCGCGCCTTGTGGTTGAACAAGCGGGTTGTCCCGGCAGAATTCGACGCGAGCACCGCGAGCGTCTTGCCGTGGGCGGCAAGAACCTCGCCGAGCGATGGCACGCCCATGAGACGCCCGCCGCTCAACGTATCCAGGGTTTCGACCAGTTGATCATCCGCCGTGTCGACGTAGCGTGACGGCTCCGCTGCCCGGTCGAGGTATTGGTTCCCGACCATGCCATGGCGCCCGGGTGATGCGCCGGTAACAAGGCTAGGCATCGCCGCCCGCGTTTCGCTCGGAAAGACGGTGACATTCCGGGCGAGGGTCACGCCCTGCCGCTGCAGCCTATGAAGATGAGGAGTCGCTGTAGCATTAATAAGATCGGGACGAAGCCCATCGAAACTTACAAGGATGACGCGGCGGGTAGCAGGGTGAGTCACAGAGGCCTTCACGATAATGTCCTGTCCATGCGGTCGCGCAGCCAGTCCCCCACCAGCGAGATGGACAGTGTGGTGAGCGAGATGATCAGCGAAGAGGGCACGAGTATCCAGGGCGCGCGGGTCAGATAGTCACGACCATAGCCGACCATATTGCCGAGGGAAGTGAGCGGGGGCTGCACGCCCAGACCAAGGAAGCTCAGACCACTCTCGAGCAGAATAATATCCGGAAAGGCGAGCGTCATGGTGACGATCAAGGTTGAGGCGATGTTCGGTAGGATGTGGCGCAGGTAAAGGCGACAAGGTCCTGCGCCCAGCTGGCGTACGGCGACCACATAGCCTTGCGTGTTCGCGCTCATCGCGAGCGCGCGCGTGACGCGCGCGTAGCGCTCCCAGCCATGAAGGCCAAGGAGGGCCACGAAGAGCAGCAGAGAGTTACCGACAAATGCAAGTACGGCGAGCGCCAGAACGAGAAATGGCATGCTGGCCTGGAAATCGACACATGCGAGGATGACCTGTTCGACCCAGCCGCGGAAATGAGCGGCGAGAAAGCCGAGCGTGGTACCCAGGCATGCGCCTATCAGCGTGGCTCCAAAGGCAATGAAAAGGCTCATCCGGATCGATATAAGTAAGCGCGCCAGCAGGTCCCTGCCAAGCTCGTCGGTGCCGAACAGATGCGATACGTGCCCCCCGAAGCCAATAGGCGCGGCGAGACGATGCCGAAGATCAAGTGCGGCATAATCATAGGGAGCGAGACGATCTGCCAGGATCGCGATGACGAGCATGAGCGCGAGCCAAGCGATGGCGCCTTGCACAGCAACGTTGCGCCACCGAAGTACTCTCTTCTTCTTAGCGTGAGCAAACGACATCTGTCCGACAGACATTTCCGCCATCTACGCTCCTCCAGCAGACCGCGTATTGCGCAGACGCGGATCGAGCATACCGTAAAGGAGATCGACTGCGAGGTTTGTCGCGATCATGGCGGCCGCCACCAGCAGCAAGATGCATTGGACCACAGCCAGATCGCGACTTACGACGGAGACGACGAGCAGGCTGCCAATTCCCGGCCAGGAAAAGACGCTTTCGACGAGCACGGTCCCCGCGATTAGGTTGCCCACCATCAAACCAACAATGGTCAACACTGGTATGGCGGCATTGGGCAGGGCATGGCCCGTCACGACTCTGCGCCACGGTACACCCTTGGCACTGGCCGTGCGGATATAGGGTTGCCCGAGCACCTCGAGCATGGCGCTGCGGGTGAAACGAGCCAGAACGGCCGCGCCGCCAAGGCCAAGCGTGACCACCGGCAGGACCATATGGCGCAAGCTGCCTGCACCCCCTGAAGGAAACCAGGGAAGCTCGACCGCAAAGGCGAGCACGAGTACGAGCCCGAGCACGAATGATGGCACGGTGAAGCCCGCTACCGTCACCATCATCACCAGACGGTCCGTGAAACTGTCGCGCTTGAGGGCTGCATAGATGCCGGCCGGAATGCCTAGGAGAAGATTGAGGGCGAGTGCCGGAGCAGTGAGCATCAGCGTGACCGGGATGCGTTCGGCAACAACCGTGGCGGCAGTACGCCCGTCCCGCATGGATTGGCCGAGATCTCCGTGGACGACTGCAAGAAGATATTTTAGGTATTGGACCCAGAGTGGTGCATCGAGTCCCCAAGCCTTGCGAAACGCCTCGACTGCGTCGGCCGACGTTTCCGGCGACAGCATCGCGCGAGCGGGATCGCCAGAGGCTCGCAGAACCACGAAGGCGAATGTAACTACCATCGCTATGGTGAGCACGGCGCGAGCCAGCCGAACCATGATGAAGCGGGTCATCAGGCGACGCTCCCAAGTTGAAGACCATCCCTGTTGATCAGATGGCAAGCGACCCTGCGTCCTGGGCCTACGGATGTGAGCTCTGGCACAATCCGTGCGCAGGCCGGAAGAGCCGCCGGACAACGTGGATGGAAGGCGCAGCCGGCGGGCCGCGCCGATGGATTGGGCGGATCACCTTGCAGGATCGTGCGCTCGTTACGCCGTCCAGGCTTGGGTACGGCAGAAACCAGCGCTTTTGAATACGGATGCAAGGGGGCGCGCAGAACTGCATCGGGCGAGCCTTCTTCGACGATCGAGCCGAGATACATCACGGCGATGCGATCACTGATCTGCCGAACGACGCGCAGGTCATGGCTGATGAAGATCATCGCCATGCGCCGCCGCTCCTGCAGGTCACGCAGAAGATTGACGACTTGAGCCTGGATCGAGACGTCGAGCGCGGACACCGGCTCGTCGCACACGATGAGGTCCGGATCGGTCGCGAGTGCTCGTGCCAACACCGCACGCTGGCGTTGGCCACCTGAGAGTTCATGAGGATAGCGCGCCCCGTGATCGGTTCTGAGGCCAACGTCAGCGAGGAGCTTATTGATCAGGTCCGCTCTTTCGGACTTGCTGCCGATCCGATGAATTTCGAGCGGTTCTGCGATTTGCGCCCCGATCGTCAACCGGCGATCGAGCGCCCCCAGCGGGTCCTGAAATACCATTTGGATTCGCATCCTGAGATGCCGCCAACGGATATCGCCCATCGGCGGCAACTCTTGTCCGCCGAAGCTGACGGTGCCCGCATCCGGTCGTTCCAGGCCAATGAGAAGCCGGCCCGCGGTGGATTTTCCGCAGCCCGATTCGCCAACAAGTCCGAGCGTCTCGCCGCTGGCCAGAGACAGCGACAGTCCATTGACGGCGTGGACCGTCGAGTGGCCCCGAAACAGGCCCTGGCGCAAGGAATATCGTCGGACAAGCCCATCGGCTTGGAGAAGCGGTGCGACCGTCATCGTCATGCGGCGACGGTCTCGTCCTGGCACCGCTGGCCGGTGACATGCAGGCAGGCAATTCTGTGGTCGGCATTATCCTCCACAGAAGTCAATTCGACAGTGCATTCACCACACCGGTCCGTGCGCAGGTCGCAGCGTGGCGCGAAGGGACATCCTGGCGGAAGGTCCGCCGGGCTCGGAACGACACCGGGAATGGCGGCGAGGCGCTGCCGAGGCCCGTCTAGATTCGGGAGGGCCCCAACAAGCCCGCGTGTATATGGATGAGTGGGATGGTCGAACAGACGCACGGCGGGTGCTTCTTCAATGATGTGCCCGGCGTAAAGCACCAGCACGCGCTCGCAGATCTCGGCGACAACGCCCAGATCATGTGAGATCAGGACCAGCGCCATGCCTCGTTCGCGCTGAATCTCTTGCAGAAGCTCAAGGATCTGCGCCTGAATAGTGACGTCCAAAGCGGTGGTGGGTTCATCGGCGATGAGGATGTCGGGCTGTCCCGCAAGCGCCATGGCAATCATGACCCGCTGATTCTGCCCACCGGAAAACTCGTGCGGATAGCCGCCAAGCCGTCGCGCCGCATCGGGAATGCCGACCTGATCCAGCAGACGACGCGCTTCGTTCAGCGCGCTGCGCCTGTCCATCGCACGATGGAGCTGCAGAGCTTCGCCGATCTGATCGCCCACGGTACGCACGGGATTGAGCGCGCTGGTCGGATCCTGAAAGATCATTGCAATTCGGCGACCACGCACCTGTTCCAGATGACGGGCGGGAGCATGGAGAAGGTCTTCGCCAGCAAAGCGTACGCTGCCTGCCGTCCGGGCGCGCGACCCCAACAGACCAAGCGCCGCAAGCCAGGTCACCGACTTTCCGCAACCACTTTCGCCGACCATGCCGAGCGTTTCGCCACGGCGGAGGCCAAGATTTATTCCACGCAGCACCGGCACCTGGTCGAAGGCGACCTGCAGCCCTGTGATCTCAAGAAGTGGTGTCATCTGATCTCCCTGTCTTGCCAGCGTCGACGCGGCTGCTCCTCGCGGGCGGCGTCGTAGGGATTGCGGGAGCCGGGCAGCCCACGTGGTGGAGCTGCGCGCAAGCGGAGGAACGCGTCATTCATCCTGAATCAGGTCCGGATCAAGGCGCTGTTGAATGGGCCGAAATTGAGGTCGAGCGTCAGCCCCGGCAACCAGGGTATGTCGCGCCGCTTGCCATAGAACTGGCCGGACACATGCAAAATCACACAGGGCGGATCGACCTCATTGATGATCTCGAGCATGCGGCGCACGATTGGACGGCGCTGCTCGGGCTCAGCGGTCTCCTGGAGCTGCGCGCCCAAGGCGAAATATTCCTCGTTCTTCCAGACCCCGACCGACTTCGGCAGGGCGCCGCTGGGGCCGTATTCACGCCAGGGATGGCCGAGATGATCCAGAAACAACGCCGTGTTGGAGGTGTCGAAGATCGCCCGCACCGGCTGGCGCTGAACTTGGGCAAAGTTTTCCATCATCTCGATTTTGACGTTCAGGCCGACTGCACGCCACATCTCGATCATGGTTTGCGCGCCAGAGATCTGATTGGGGTAGTAGTTGTTGAGGAGCCGATAAATGATCGGCTCTCCTTTGTAGCCCGCCGCAGCGACCAGCTCCTTGGCCTTGTCGGGATCATAAAGCAGCGCGGGGAAATCCTCGATGTAGCCGTGGCCATAGCTCGCGAGTTGATAGCCATTCGGAATCGGCAGACGGTTTGCCCACAGGCTCTCGATCAAGAGCTTGCGATCGAGCGCAAGGCTCATCGCACGGCGGATCCGCACATCTTTCAGCACTGGATCGTTCTGGTCGAGCACGAGCGAGCGGATATTCTGTACTGGCCCGCCCGAGATCTGGAGATCGGCGCGCTTCTCGATACGCTCGAATTGATCGGGTGGGATGTCAGTGATGATGTCGAGCTCGTTGGCAAGAAGGCCGTTCACGCGCGCGGAAAGCTCGGGAATAATGCGATATTCGACGCCCTCAAATGGTGGCCGTCCGCCCCAATATGCATCGTGCGCAGTCAACGTGACATGGATGTCGAGCTTGTGATTGACGAGCTTGTACGGGCCGCTCCCTACAGGAGCTGCCGTCCAGCGCTCCCACGAGCCCGCGGCGATGAACGCGCGCTTGCTGACGATCTCCGCTCCCCAGGAGGCCAGACGCTGCTCAAGCAGCGCGTCGTTCCCTTTGGCGTGGACAATGACCGTATAGGGATCGACGATATCCACTCTGTCGAGCCGGTCCAGCGACTGCAGCGCATCGGACATTCCGCTGCGGCCCGGTCCCAACAGGTGGTCGGGCCCCAGGCTAAAGGCGACATCTTCGGCAGTCAGCGGGCTTCCATCATGGAACGCCACGCCTTTGCGCAGGAACAGCCGCAGCGACTGCGCATCGACTCGCTCCCAACGTTCGGCCAATGCCGGCCGCAGCGCCATCCCATTGGTGTGGTCAAAGGCAATGAGGCTCTCAAACAGCTGTGGCATGATCCGCCGAATGGCGGTGTCGGTTGCGATGACTGGGTCAAACGTGCGGGGAAAGCCGGACATGCCAACTCTTAATCGCCGCCGGGCTGGTTTCTTGCCGTCGCTCTCAGCCCAGACGGCGCTCGCGGTCGGCAACAAACCTGCTGCGACCGCACCAGTCAAAGCCTCTCGCCGTGTCAGATGGCTGCGGGTCATCACCGTCTCCCGGAATTCGCTTCAATCAGTACGGAACGCATAGCCTTGACCTTGCGGCGATCAGCAGATCCTCGCAGCGGTCGAAAGCTAGCATCGCTGATCTCGTGCTTGCCAAACGTGTCCGACGTTAGAGCCGCGAAATGCTACGCTGCGATGACATTCATCGACTAAGTCGATGTTCACGTGAGCAGATGAGATGACATGCGGCTTCCGGGCAGAGAACGGTGCCTCCTCGGAACTGGGTCGCTCCCGGTTGGGCTGAGGACGCTGCCCAACTAAAACGTCATCAGCGCTCTCACTGTTAGCGCAACCAACATGGTCTCGAGTGATCAAGTGTCGCGCGGAAACGATGTCCCCCCTAGCTTCTTGACCAGCTCTGAGGTGCAACGAGACACGACGCCATCATCGAGATGGTTGATCATTAGATCGCAAGAATGCGATCACACCATTGGTCGGCCCGCTTAAGAGCAATTAGAAACCGGCAAGATTTCCGCTTTTCACTTAGGTGCTGACTCTTGTCTCTCGTTTAAGACCGACTCAGATGTCGTCCGTCCCTCAAAAAGCCAAGATCATGACCGCTGGCGCGGCCCAATTGCGCGATCAGGGCGCCGAGGTGACCCCGCTCAGTGAAGGCCAGCCGAATCTGCGAAAGAAGGATTGTCCGATGTCCTCCATCAAACGCCTTCGTACTCGCCTGGACGAGACCAGTCTCATCCATGTCATGGCCGCCCATAGTCCTCTTTCGGCTCTGCTGGCCGAAGAGGCCGGGTTCGATGCTTTGTGGGCATCGGGCTTCGAACTCTCCGCGCTTTACGGTCTGCCCGATATGAGCCTGATCTCGATGACCCAGCATCTCGACATGCTGCGCTCGATCGCTGGACGCACGACGCTGCCGATCATCGCTGACATTGACACCGGTTATGGCAATGCAATCAACGTGATCCACGCCGTTCACGAATACGAGCGAGCTGGCGCCAGCGCTGTGGTAATCGAAGACAAAACATTTCCGAAAGTGACGAGCCTTATGGCTGGCGGACGCCAGGAACTGCTCCGCATCGAGGAGTTCCAGGGCAAGATCGAGGCCGCTGTTGCGACAAGACGGGACCCAAATTTTCTCGTGATCGCCCGCACCGAAGCCCTGATTGCGGGCCTTGGCGAAACGGAAGCTCTGCGCCGAGCAAACGCTTACGAAGAGGCCGGCGCCGAAATGGTGCTAATCCATTCGAAAAAGAAGGATGCATCAGAGATCGAAAGCTTTTCGCGCGCCTGGGGCGGATCGGTGCCGCTAGCGATCGTGCCGAACGCGTACCCGGATCTCGACGCCGAGCGGGTCAAAGCACTCGGGAATATCCGCGTAATGATCTACGGCAATTACGGTATCCGCGCTGCTGCAACTGCGATGAGAGAGACCTTCCGCCGAATCATTGCCGATGGCGGCGTCCAGAACGTCCACAAGGATATTCTGCCGGTCGAAGAGATTTTCGACCTCCAGAACGTGGATAGCGTCAAGGCGGCCGAAGCTCGCTTCCTTCGCTAGATCTCTTGTCCAAGACGGCGTCATTGCGTCTGAGCTCTGCTCGGGCGCAGTTTTTGCTGTTCGACAATTGCTGTAAACGCCCCTCTCCTACCGCGCAAAGAGCGATCACGCCAGCCGATTTAACGGCACGATTTCGTCGCGCCTTTGGAAACCAATGTGCGCACCTAGAAGTGAGCTCGTTCGCACGGATTGCACCGCGTCCGAGCGAAATCGCTTTCGCGCGCGACCTGCAGTTGGTATCTAGTAACCCGGCTACGATCATCGAATAATGTGATGGACTATTGGTTTCTGGCAATGCCCTCCTGCGAGAACTGACGGGCATGCCCGAAATTCCGGAGCACAAAATGGCTACCGAAACGGATGAAGTGCCACTCAATGCGATCCGGGTATTCGTCACAATTGCGCGCGAGGGAAGCGTAACCCGCGCGGCTAGCGCCTTGCGAATGACCCAGAGTTCGGTCAGCCGCTACCTCGCCGTGCTGCAGGAGTATCTGGGCAGTGACCTCATGCAGCGTCGCGGCCGGCGTAGCGAATTGACGGAATTCGGACGGCTTTTTGCGAACACGGTTGCAGAACCGCTAGATACCGTTTGCTTCACCGCTAAGAGAATGCGCCGACGGAATCGTCGAGACACCAATCGGATTGTAGTCCGCACGTCACTCTCGACTTTCGCTTACGCCTTTCTGATTCCAAATCTACAAGCTTTTTCTAATGAAATGGGCGGCGTAGTTGTGGATGTGATTAGCTCACTTTCGCAACCGACGTCGTCCGACGATTACGACATTTTGATCACACGGGATCTTTCCGTAATCGAGCCGGCAGATGATTGGGAAATCTACAACGAGCAACTCGTATGTGTGGGCTCACCAAATCACGTCGATGGCAAGAGCCTCCCGGTTGTTCGCACAGTACCCATCCTGAACATCACATCCCGGCCTGACATAATGCCGACTTGGCTGCGGGCCATGAACCTGACCCCAAAGGATATAAAATCGGGAGCGCGATATGATCACAATTACCTGGCCCTGCCGGCGGTGATGACGGGCAAATGTCTTCTGGTCGCACCCGAAATCATTGTAAGTGACCTGGTACGTGGCGGAGCTCTCAATGTGATTCCACGATCGCGCACTCCCAGCGGCATGCAGTATCGCGCCTATGCTGTCGACCGAGGCGATAATCCCGAAATGTCTCGCGCTTTTTGCCGGTGGCTCGTCCGTCTTTGTAAGAAGACCGCCCTTGCGGAGACGGCATAAGATTGTCGCAGCAGCATTCCAACTTGCTTGAAGATCTCACCAGCACCCGCTTTTCTTGAAGGTGGGAGCAAAGCCTACAACGACGACGCTCGGCCCTTCGTCTGGACCAAGAAAAAGGGTCCTTCAACGCCGTTTGAAAGCCGCCGTATCATTCAGCCCTGATTTAGATACTATTTGCAGAAGGCCCCCGGCGGGCATGCCGGAGGCCTCCTTGGAGGTTTTCTTCGTTCTTTGAGCCTCTCTTTTCTCCTTCCGCTGGTTTAGACAGAGCCTCACCAGTTCCGCTGAGCCCGCAAGAGCAGGGTCAGCGTGCTCTGATCTTTCAATTCGTAGAGAGCCGCCGGCTTGGCGACCGCAGACTGCACAGGCAGTGTCACTGTACTTCCGCTCGTGTACTTTTGGTCGAGCATGGTGTAGGCGAGATCCGCCGTGAAGGTTAGGTTCTTGACCGGCGTCCAGCGCGTAACGACGCCGACAACCCCATAGTTGAAATCAGGATTACAGCCAGCATTGCCGCTCGACAGCGCAAGGTTGGCGACGAATGCGCCGCAGATGTAGCCCTTGGCAGTGCCGTTATACCGAACGGCGCCCCAGCCGCCGTAGATGGCACTATTCCAATGAGGATCCCAGTTGTGGGTGTAACCAGCATGGAAGCCGTACGTCTTGGTTAGCTCCTGGCCCGCACCGGCAACGAACACGGAGTCAGACAAGCCCGCCAGGCCGACGCTCTGATAAGCACCTGCCAGCCCCGTGCCGCCGTACATCGCGTAGGTGGTTGGCATCAAATCGTTGAAGTTGTAGCGGGTCGCGCCGTTGGTATAAGCGCCTGACACGTTGATCGTGTCACCGGCTCCGGTCGGGATGTTCTTGATTGACAAGGCCAAAGCAGCAGCCCAGCCCCACTTGTCGTTCGGATGCCCGGTCGCTTCGTCGCCACCGTAGTACCCAGCATGGTTGTCGTGCGCCGCGAACGACGCCTGGAAGAGACCCCACGCCTGGTCAATACGAACCATCGCGACGAGGTCTGGAGACGATGAACCGCCGATGTTGTTAGTACCGTACGCACCGGTGGCGAGAGCGGCCGCCGTTGCTCCACTTACATTCCAGATATTGGTCGTACCGTAGGCTACCTGATCCTGGGCTGAGAAAGCGGCCGTGATGCCTTGTCCGAAGTCAGCGGTATAGGTGAACTGGTTCACGCCGGTGACCCATCCGCCGCCGCCCGGAAGATCATCGAACTCGTTGCCTGGATAGTTGGTCCAGGGCGCCGAGAACTGTGAGACGGCCTTACCCATCGTAAAGCCTGCGAACTGGATAAAGGCGGAGTAGACGCCGAGCGAACCACCAGCGACCTGTGAAGCCGTCGACGTTGTATAAGCGGTCGCCCCATTGACGGCGCTCGTGCCGGCGCCGGTATAGCCACCCGACGTCCAGGTGAACACGCCCGAGAAATAGGTGCGAACGAGGCCGTACTCAGTCGCGGTGCGCGTGTCGATGCTCAGTCCTTCACGAGCGCGCCAAGTGTAGCTGTTGCTTAGACGGTTGCGTGCTCCCGCTACGCCATTGGCGGCCGGGTCAAAATCGCTGTTGCTATTCGCGACAAAGTCAGTGCGCAGATATCCGCCAAGCTTGATGCAAGTGTCCGAGCCAGGGATGTAGTAGAAGCCGGCGCCGTACAGTGAGCAAACCTTCACGTACTCCACTGCTCTGGCTTTAATTGGCAGGTCAGCAGCTTGTGCCCCACTCGACGCGAGAGACGCCGCCGCAAGAGTCAAAACAATATTCTTGCTTGTTCGAAGTAAGCGAAAGTTCGTTTCTGAGAGTGTCATTGTCCCTATCCACTGGAGGTCAGCATTTGTGCGGCCGACGCAGTATCGTTGGGACGCAATCGTTTGGTGACGGAGATCAAGTAATCCGATGGCAGGTTCGGATTTCACGATGGATCACATGAGAACTGGAGTCATCCCATCGACTTCTCGGCCGCAAGATGCGTAGGGCTAAGCGCGTGTTGCTGCGCAGGTCCAGGCGAGCGGTCGGATGCCACCCAGCGACAAAGCGCTGAGCTGTCGTACTGGCCGATGAGCTTCGCACCCTAGGAGCTCGATCCACTTCCAGCCTTCGGCGGCGATCGTTTCCGCCTCTGCCTTTCGCTTCTCAGCGACCAGACCGTCGAGCAGAGCGACGTCCTCGAGCCAACCGCCGTCGTCGGACTGGAAGGGGTTGCGCAGCACCACACCACCGGCCGCCTCATAGGCATCTAGGCCAACAAACATGGCGCGACGGTCGGAGGCGCGCACCGACTTCTCCGTCAGCATGCGGCGGATCTGATAAGGCTCTTTCTGCCAAGAGCCGGAGATGGTCTGCCAGACCTGCTCCTGGTGGCCGTGATCCGCGGTGACGGCGAAGGCCATCAACTGCTCGAGCGACATGCCCTCGTCGGCATAGACCTCGAGCAGCGCGGGCGAAACCGAGGCGAGTCGCAGGCGTTGGTTCACCACGTTGGGCGAGCACTTAGCTCACGCTGTCTCGCGGAAATCGCCGAACTGCGATGAGTGCGGCGCAATTGCCGGCTGAGGCTTTCTGCCATTGCGGCTTCGTCTGTGGCGACGCACCAGTCTACGACATCGCGGATAATCTGGCGGGCAAGGTCACCGCTTGTTGGGGCAGAGGTTGAACCGTCGAGAAGGAGACATAACACGGCATCGGCGCGCACTCCGACTCCGCCGCAATCGGGGTTATCGCGCGTCCTCTTTCCTTGCTCACTGCGCCCTTTGATCTCCATTCCCCTCTTGCTCGCCAGCATCGCTCTGGCTTATGGCGACAAAGCGCTCTCGTACAATATCGACCCGGCCTTCAGGTCCCTTGATATTGCCGTCGAGAAAATGATCAAAATCCTCATGACCTAAGAGCGCTTTGAACTTCTCTGCAATGTAGCAGCGAACATCATCGTCTGCGTTTTGGATTTCAGCCACGAGTTCCTCTCGCCCGTCAACGACGAGAAGGATGTCCTCGATGTCACGGCTGCCTAGGAGATCGTCGTTGCCGCGGCCGAGATATGCTTCCAACTTTGTCGCCACGAACAGTTCCGGCGTGAGGCGCTTGATGTTCAATGTCTCGTTCAGGTGACACGTGACCGCCGTCCCGATGCCTTTGGCGTACCAGCGATTGCTAAAGCCGAGAATGCTTTCATCATCCGGCATGAAATCGACTTTGAGGTCGCCGAGCCGCATGCGGCAAATGACCTCGTCTTCCGGAGATTCCACGAACCCCTTCTGACGCAACTGGTCTTGCAGTTGAGCCCATTGCGCATGCCCGACGAGATCAACGATCAGATCCACGTCATCGGTTGCCCGAACGCCTTCGAGCACGATCTCGTCCGTAATGAAAAGGGCTGTTGTGCAACCGCCAACAAACACCAGCCGCTCGCGCAGTTCATCTCCCAAAGACTGCGCGACCGTTTGCAACATATGAAGCAATTGGCCTTTAACGGTGGTCATTTTCTGAGAAGCCTTTCCGATAAACGCTCGGCCGCGAGCCCAGCCTCCCTTTGATGTCCAAGCCTGACACCATCGATAAGGGCCAGATACTCGTACAGGCGATCGTCTTTTTGAATGGCCTGGGGTACGCTTTTAAACAGCGGGTCTACCGCCTGCCCCATGTCCTTGCCTTTGGCGTACGGCCAGACGTAAATGTACTCTCCTGCGCTGATCAGAAGATTTTTAAGCGGGGCGGCCGCAAAGGCGGTGGGGATGCCCCGGGTCATCGCACCCGGTTTAGCCGGGAAAACGAACTTCAATCCGTGCACCACGAAATTATAGAGATTGCGGCGGTTGGGCTTTGCCTGGCCGGTTTCCCGATCTTTGACCGCAAGTCCCGACGAAACGCTCCGGTTGATCGAAGCATTGACCTCTGTCTTGCTGATACCAAGGGCTGACTCCAGGCTGCGTACTGAGTACGGGTCATCGTTATGCGCAGCCTCCACAAGATGCGCGTCGCCCTCATTTTTGGCCTGCTCAAGGCTCACGAGCTTCAGCAATATAACAACGTCTTGACTTTTCATGCAGATTCGCTCTCGTCCGTTGTCCTAGGACAAAGGACAGTAGACCACAAGGGGTCTTCGGATCAAGATCGAACGTACCGCGTTGTGGCGCCCGTGTGGATTTCCAGCAATACATCTAGCGCGGTTTGCGTGCCGTGCGCGGCGATCATAGAGACGGCTCCGGATGCCCCGTTGTAGGAACATCGGGCGACCACTCTCTCGAGAAATGAAAGCGGCAGAAGATGCTGTCTTTCACGTAACGTCGTCGTGCATGCCCAACGTGTGCTGCCGTGTCAGAATCTAGAAGATCGATATCATTCGAACCAAGCACCTGCTTCAATCTCCGCTCGATCGCCGACAACGCGTCCTGGGATCCAAATCGCGCAATCCCTCGGCAAAGTTTAGCCCGTCGACCGGTTCATAGTCTTCCATGGCTGTCCACTTCTCCAGCAGCGGCAGGAAGAGGTCAGCGCCCTGGTGCAGCGGCGCAGCATCGATCACTCCTCCCTCGAACATGTCCATTTGAAAAAGGGCTGTCATTCCAAGCACGATGCTGCTGGTCAATCCCGCCCTATTCGATGGAGAGAAAGTGCGTTCCTTGAGGCGTCGTATCGTTCCGCTTAAGATAGGCAGGTACTTGCCTCGCCTTGGAGATCTTCTGCGAGGCTGTACGTAGATCGATACTACTGGTGCTCCGGAGGAGGTTGAGAACGTTGCCGGCCTGACTGCCGGCCGTCGAAGGAAAACCGCACCCACTCGCATCGAGCGGAACGGTCCGTGGATCGCGGCACCGATCTCGTCTCTTCATTAGCCTCTCTCCAGAAGCTCCTCAAAAAGACTGTCGCTGCTCGGCTGCGGTTGGAGGCGACCGTCTAAGTTGCACCAGACGCGAAAGTCTGTTGTCCCGGAACAGCGTGCTCGACCATCTCCCATCCAACGGGATTAGCGCCCCCAAGGCTCGGCCCCCCGTCCGCGAACCGCGCCACCTCCATCCGCCGCTCAGCGGCGCCTCCATGACGAGGCTGGAAAAACAGAGTGAGGATCGGGTGGTGTTTTGCCATGACGATCCCTGCGAACAGCTTTGCGTCGACACCGCCGCAGCCGGTTGGACTGGCCTCTTCGATCCACGAGAAACGAACGGTTTAGGGGCGGCGCCTCATCGCCTCACGCCCGCTGCTTGTCTCGCCGGCGAGAATTGATCTGCGCCATCAGGATCGGGCCAAGCGAAAATTCGCCGACCTCGGCTTTTCGCGTCAGTCCGCGCAAATAACCGCCGGCGGAATTGATCGCCGTCCCGCGCTGCAGGATACACGCGACGACGATGGCCGCGGGCACCTCGCCCATAACCTTTTGAGCCTCCTCCCAGGCGCTCGGACTGATCCCCAGCATCGATCGCACAACGGCCGCGGTAGCGAGGAAATCGCGCCAGTTCGAAACCCCACCCTTCGCATAATCGACCATGTCGGGGCACGCACTCAGAACCATTCCTAACGGATATGTCCCCTCCCCGACTCGCGACGGTTGAGGCTTGGGCTCAGCTCCCGCCGCCCTGCCTTCTCGGAAGACAGGTTCAAGATCAATTGGGGTATCTGGATTTGAAGTCTGTATGTGGCGCTCAGAATGGGACTCATTGGCGCTTGGATTCTTGGATTTGATGTGTTCTTCTAGAAGATTGAACACGTCGTCGGCAAGCTGAGACAACTCGTCGGCGATCGGCTCGAGCTCCTGGCGCGTAGCCGTGCGCGGAATCTGATCGACGATCGCGCGGAAGGCAGCGTGCACAACCTGCCAATCGGCAGGCCCCTGCCCTCCCCTTCGCGTCGGAACCGCTTCCTCGATGCCAGTTGCAATCATCTTCGCGATGTCGCGCCGGCACAGCGTGATGCGCTCTCGTACCAGCTTGAGTGCGCGGGCCTCGGCTTCGATATCGGCTGCCAGGCTCTCGAACTCCTCCGAGCGCACGACCAGCGGCGACAGATCGAAGCCGAAGGCGAGCTCGATGTCGCCGGCATTGTCCTTCCGCGCATACCGCTTGCCATTGGGACTGTCGCGCCGAACGATCAGGCCCGCGTCGACCAGCACGGAGAGGTGACGTCGCAGCGTTGACGCTGGCATGCCGTGCGCCCGCCGACTGAGTTGATGATTGGACGGGAAGACAATCAGATCGCCTGCCCCCGTCAGTGCGGTCTCGGGATGGAACGTTAAGAGCGCGTTCAAGACCGAGAGCGAGCGCTCCGACACGCCAAGGCGCGGCCGTGCCGTGCAGATGGCGTGGAAGATCTTCCACTTATGGACGATCTTTTCGGGCGGACGTTCGGTTGCGACCATCTGGCTTGCCACATGGGCAAGCGTCAACGATCGCCGCCCAAAGGGCGTCGTTGGGGAGTGTGACTGCATGTCTTTGCCTCATGCGGGCAAAGAAAATCCGCTCACCAAAACGGTGCCGTCGCTAAAGACGCTTGACTGCGATTCGTGAAAGTGATTCTCTGTCAGTCGCCAAACGTGACGAGAGAAGGCTTTCGGACGGAGACGTTCCGGGGGCCTTTTTTCTTTTCCGCTATGCTCCTACGGTGAGAGGACGGAAACGCGGGTACGCATCGCGCTGCCCGACCGTGTGAGGTCCAGGCAGCGCCATATCCAAAGCGGCAAGACGCCCGATGTCACTCATCGGTGCCTCCATCGAGAAATGCCCGGTAGAGTTCCGGCAGCCGCGAAATCACAAAGTCTCCAAACGCAGGCGCGGCCTTTTCATCTACAGCTAGCGTGATGCGATCTGCGCGACGTTCAATCTTTACGATCTTTTTGCCTCCGTCGTCCGCCCAGGTTGTCGGCCGTGCAACTTTGGGCTTGCGGGGCGCCAGCGCGGCGAAAGTTATCGCGAACCGTTCATCGGAAGTAGCGCGCACAAACCGATCGCTGGCAACACTGTCGGCCAATACCTTTTGGTCGTGGCGACCTACAAGCCGCTCTGCCAACTCCATCCAGCGCCGGCGGCCGGTTTTTGGCGCTGGCCCGATTGCATCGAGTAGGCTCCGGGGAAGGGCTCGCGCGACCGTGATGAGGCGGGAGAGCTCCGTCTTGTCGACGCTGAGCGCCGCCATGATGATCTCGCGCTTGAATCCACGATCCTCGAGCGCGGCGGCGTAAGTTGCCCGCTCAATAAAGGACAGATCCTCCCGCTCACCATTCTCCTTGCCTTGTGCCACCACCAGGTCTTCGTCGCTAAGGTCGCGGACCACGGCCCGCGCAGGGCGGCCAAGTTCGGCGAGCGCACGAACGCGACGATGGCCATAGGCAATCTGAAACCGGCCCGGGCTGGACGGATGCGGGCGAAGGAGGATCGGCACCAACTGCCCATTGGCGCGGATCGATTCAACGAGGCCAGAGTGCTTCTCGTCCACGCTCGTCATACGATCGGGAACGATCGAGGCGTCAATCAAATCCGGGGCGATCTCGATGACGGTTTGACCGGTGGTGAGTTGCTCGGTCAAGGCCTTGGCGGCGTCGCGCTCCGCGGACAGCATCTCGAGTGAACGGCTCATGGCGCCGACAGCCCCACGCGACCCGAGTGTTGGCTGGGTTGGTCTGCGATTGTCGCTGGGCTCACCTGACGGTTGTTCGTTGACCGCGGTCAACTTGTCATCGATGAGATCAGCAAGCAGGTTTTTTCGACCCATTAGGCCCTCCCCCACGCAGCCTGGATGAGGCTTTGGATTTCGCCATTGACGCTGTCCAGCGATTCCATCGCACGGTCGTAGGTAGCGCGCGTGAACTGATCTCGGCTAACCTCATAGAGCGTTTGCTTCGTGATGCCGGCGTCTGAGATCGCCGTACTTTTCAGCATCATGTTCGTGACCATGCGGTCGCCAAACAGCGAGCGCATAAAGCCGACCATTTGGGCCTGCGGTCCATCGCCGGGCTCATAACGCGTGACGAGATAGCGCATCCAATCGTAATTCATGTTGCCGCCGGCCTTGGCGACGACCGCAAGAAGGTCGGATGTCATGATTAGAAATTGGCACATCGACATGACATCGAGCATTTGCGGATGCACAGGGATCAGAATTGCCGTTGCTGCGCAGAGCGCAGAAAGCGTGAGAAATCCGAGTTGAGGCGGACAATCGATCACGACAATATCGTAGCGGTCCTGGACCGTGGCGAGGGCACGGGCAACGCGGGCGAAGAACAGCGGGTCACCCGACTGGCGTGCCGCTAGCGCTTTCGGGGTTTCATGTTCGAATTCCATCAGTTCGATGTTGCCGGGAACGATGTCGAGTCCCGAAAAGTAAGTCTGCCGAATGATCTCATTCAGTTCGCGACGCGCATCGTCGTAGCGGATGGCGCCGTACAGAGTTCCGTTTTCCTCGACATCAAACTCTGGCTGATAGCCGTGCAGCGCGGAGAGCGAAGCCTGCGGATCCAGATCGATCGCCAGCACTCGATAGCCCTGCAAGGTGAGATGTTGGGCGAGATGCGCGGCCGTGGTGGTCTTCCCCGACCCTCCCTTGAAATTAACGACCCCAATGACTTGCAACTGTTCGCCCGCGACGCGATACGGTCGGTATCGGCGCGCGCCCTTGCCGGATTCATCGAGATAAGCACGAAGACTTTGAATATCGTCGAATGTGTACGACCTTCGACCCGATGGGCTGGTGTCCGGCTGAGGGCCCCTGCCCTCCAGCGACAATTGGCGGAGGTAGCCGTCATTGATGCCGACGAGCTTAGCGACTTCGCCAGATGTAAAGCGGCGCAGATGCTTGCGTGCTTTTGGCGGGAACAGCTTCGTTCGGTGGGCGTGCAGCTTCGCCGACAGTTCCCGCGCGTCTGCCGCGATCGTGTCGTGGATCGCCTGCGGCGCGCCAGGCGTGATTGACGCCATCGCTTGTTGGTCGTTCAGGGCCACGGCTTTCTCGCGTAGTTACGAATTTCGGGTACACGGCATGCGCAAAGCGTGGCTATTACGCCCGATTCTGGCCGGTCTCGCAACAGTTAAAGGGTAAACCAATCCTTAACGGTCCGAATCGGGCCACGGGTAGTTTAAAGTTGACCGCGGTCAACTCTCGGCACGTTGCCTGCACGGCTGCTGCGGGTCCAAAGGCGCCGCTCTTAAACCGAAGTTGACCGCGGTCAACTTTCTCCAGTCGTCCCGACGCAGTTCCCACATTCGACTCGCGCTCGAACTCTAGCACCGCCCCATTCGGATCAAAACTCAGCGTTGGGCCCTGGCGCGCTCCGCTCAGCCGCAACCGAACATCCGCTGCGGGGCGCTAGACCGTGCAGACGCGAAGGATGGCAGGTCGGAAGGATGGCAGGTCGAGAGTCCCGCGACCCGTTACGAGCAAGTCGTCCAGCGCATCACCAGATGCGGGCGCTTGCGTTTGCACCGACTCGTGGCGTGCTGGCTTGGAATAGCGAGCCGACCCGGCGAGCGCTGCAGCGACGGAAAGTGCCCTCTTTCACCGCCGGCGCGCTCCCAGCCGCCGTTCCACCCTCGAAGCATGATCATCGGCTGCGAACATGTCGCGCTCGCACAGCACGACCGCGACGTCAGCCCGCATACCGTGACGATCAAGGGCTTTGGCGGACAGTCGGCTCCCAAGCGGCACAACACCCCGGAAGCAGTGCACCTCGCGCGGCAGGCGTTCGAGCTTAGGCACGGGGTTGAGGACCTGTTATCCCTCGGGTGTCCTATGCGGATCATCCGCCGTGCCATCCCGGGTTGCTTGGTCCCACGCGACTGGCGGGACTAAGACAGCAGCAGGGATGGAGGAGGGCACCGCGGCGCGACGGGCAAGAGGTAGACCGGAGCCGGTCGGGCGATCAGTGTCGCCGAAGCCGGTCTCGGCCAATCCAGTTCGGAAGGAACGGCATCTCTTCTCTTTCGCGGAACGGGCCACACCGCGTATCAACGACGGTGCAGCCCATTCCCGCTCGCAGCCGAGGGCGAATGCGCATGTGTCGGCGGAGGCTTCCAGTTACGCTGTTCCTTGGCGCCTTCCGCCACCATCGAGGTCGCACCGCGCCGAGGGTTTGCCCGCGCGGGTCTCGCACCGGTTGTCTTGAAACCACGCAGGCGCGGGCGCGGGCCAACGAGGCTGTTGTCGCCCGGGACGGATCGAAGTCAGCTAGGACGACATCGATAGAAGCAAAGCGCCGGCGCGCCGCGTGTCCGGAGACGGAAAGGGCCGGGGAGCGGGGGAGCGGAAGGATGGAAGAATAGGGGAGGCGTTTATCAGCCGTTAACCATAAAGTTCCAGTCAGCACCACAAAGAGCCGCACGTCGACCTGAGGCCGCCCGTCACTGGAAGGCCAGGGCGGTCCTACTAACGGGGCCTGCTCCCGTATTCCCTGTATCGGAATCACCTAGGGATGGTTGCGTCTAGAGGAGCATGCCATAGCCGTGCATATCGAGAATTCGCAGACCGAGGCGATGGCGCGGGAATTGACGGTGGTGGAAAAAGGTCCGCCTCACCCGAACAGTGCATCGGCACGCGCTCATGAGCTCGAGATCGAGCCGACGTCGTTTTCCTCGACCGTGGCGTCCAGTTCTGCCCGGATGTGCCAAAGGGGGGCAACTCCGCGGCGGACGGCCCACCAAAAGGAATCCGCGACGGCCTGTATGAGGAGATTCATCGGCGCATCGCCCTTCATCGCGCTCATCAGCGACTGAGACGAGGCACGCGAGCTATTGGCTCGCCTGCAGCAAATCGGAACGCGTCTGACGTCGCCGCAGGCCGTGGGGAAGGGGGGTGTCGTGGCGTCGGCACTAATCTTTGGGTCAGCGCCACCGCGAGGGGCTCGAAGATTAGCTAGCTGATGCTGATTGCCGCAGTCCCGGTGCAGCCTGAGACCGCACAGCTCGTTGGACGCCATTCTCCCTTTGGGCAAGGGCGGTCCGGCGGGCGTCAATTTCCGGGCCTGTTTTTACCTACGCTTCACCTTGCCTCCGCGAAGGCCGATTTTCGAGGGCGGCCTGCTTTGCCGGGTAGGGCACAGTCACCGGAAAGGTGCGGCTGGTCCGGAATACGGCCGGGGTTGGCACGAGTGGCGATTTGTGGTTGATCTAAAGCTTGGCGGTGGTGATTTACAGCGCTGCGCGTGCTGATCCCACTGCGGGGTCACCCGATCGATAAGGCCTGCTTATCGATAGCGAGAGGAGAGCGGGAACAGGTCTCGCTATGACGGAACATAAAGGTGTGTTAGGTTCCGTTTCGCCGTTTCCTCTTAAGGTTATCAAGGCCTTGTCTTCCGGCTACAAAATCGCCGATCCACTGCCTTGGGCTCAGCTCGCGGGGCCGCTTGCCGCGGCCGAGGATGCTGTCGCCCGCCTCGACGAGCGACTGGCCAAAAGCCCAATCCGTGACGGTGCGATCAGCCGAATGCACTTCGCCGACGCTTGCGCCACTCTGTGGCTTGACGGCGAACTTGTCCACCTCGATGACCTCGTGCTCCACGACGCCGGCATGGACGTCCGCGCCCCCACCCACGAGCTGACCCGGGCTCACGCCGTGCTGCGCGCCCGTCGGCGCATTGCCGACGCAAAGCCCAATTGGGCGCTGTCGGTTTCCGGACTGGCTGACCTTCGGGGCCGGGGTGAGCGAGAAGAGGTTGAGGAACGTCTCGGGCTCAACGAGGACGCAGAGCGGGACGCGGTGGGTTTCGACGGACCGCTTGGCGTCATGAACACCGATCTCCATCTGGCCGCAGCCTTCGCCGCGGTCGACGCCGCCAACGCCAAGGCGGAGCGCAGACTTGCCGACGAGCTTCGGTCGTGGCCAGAGCGGGACTCGCTCGTCTACGATCCGGACTGGGACGAGGACGGCCGCATCGATGACTGGCGCGCCGTCGTCGATGCGACCCGCAATTTGCCGCCGACTCTGGCGGCTACAATCGCCGCGGATGCTTGGGACGCGATTGAACCACTCGAGCACACGCCTTGGCTAGGGTGCCTGCTCGCAGCTAGCGTGTTGCGCGACCGCGGCAAGACACGCTGCTATCTGTTGTGCCTGCATGGCGGGCTGAAAAGCATCTCGCGTGAGCGTCGGCGGGCACGTGACGTCGCAGCGCGGCTGGTTGTGCAGCTAGAGGCGATGACGGCCGCCGCCGAGGCCGGCCTAAAGGACCACGACCGCTGGCTGATGACCAGAAACCTGCTGGCCCGAAAACTCACCGGCAGGCGCGCCACTTCAAAACTGCCGGCGCTCCTCGACTACGTGCTGACCCGGCCGATTGTCTCGTCCGGCATGATCGCGGCGGAGCTTGGGATCACGCCCCGTGCGGCCCAAAACCTCGTCGCCGAACTCGACCTTCGCGAGACGACTGGCCGGGGACGCTATCGCGCGTGGGGCATCCTGTAGAGCGCGAGCCGCAAGCAACGTGAATTCCGTGCAAAGAGCGTAATGGGCGAGCATTCGTGCGCCGCAGAACATCAGTGAGGCAGCACGGAGAACGGGATCCCACAACGCGTCGATGGATCGCCGCTGCCGCAGGTATTGAAAGAGTTGACGCGGATCCACACGCTGCTCGAGAAGCACTAGCGCGACATGCAGGACACCGAGTTTACGGTCGAGCAGGCAAGCTACAGATGCTTCGGACCCGCGGCGGCACATGCCGACTTCGTGGTGCTTCTTCGAGATCATGAAGGGCCTGCCGGTCACGATCGGGCTTCCGGGTACCCTTCATAAATTCCTGGGGAACACCGATGCGAGGTCGAGGGAGTGGCCGCACGACAATGGTGAGACAGTGGGAAACACAGCGAGTCCCTTATGATACGGGCGTGCAGGGCTTCTCACCACTCACGTTGACCGGATGTTTATCGTTACCATGAGCGGCGTTTACCAGTGCACGCGGTCGCTGCGTGGAACCACCTGTGTTCGCTTGCGTGCGCTGCACGCGCAACGCCGATTAACGCCCCAGCAATCTAAATTAGATACTCACGAGAAGCCTCGAATCGCACGGATGTACTGCGGTTCGATTTTTCTGGCGTAAGCGTAGCGTGCGCGTAGCGACTTGTGTGTTTGCGTACCCGTCCGAAGGGCGCGCGGTTAGCGTCCTTCGGCACTTGTCTCTGCATTTTCGCATCAACGCCAGGAGAGACCGGCAGTAGCACACCGCCTCTTCGCTGGCGCCTCAGCCGTTCGCGCGCCGCCGCTCGCAATCCCAATCGGTTCCAGGCCCGCGACGCTGCGCGCTCGCTGACGATTCAGCCGCTCGAACCGCTGAAGCAGGAAGCAGGCGGAAGCGCGCCAGAAACTCTGGAAGGCGATGCTGGTGGCCAGATCCGGCGCCCGAGGTCGGCAAGTCGACGCACTACCACGCGTAGTGGGTGCGTCCGTCCTGGGTGGCCGAGATGAAGAAGATGACACGAGCGCCGTCCACACCTTCTACCGGCCTTGCGCCTGGGGCGACGGCAGCGAGGAACCAAGCTGGGGCACCCCCGCGCAGACCGCCGTACTCTCCCCCCGCACTCGCCCAGGAAGCCAAGAGCTCGGCCGAGATGACGTGAGCGAACGGCGGTAACCTTTCTTATGTCCCCCGCTTGCGGGGAGACGTAAGATCGCTCTTGCGATGCGGGCGAGGGGGTACGGGTCTTTCGACAGTCGAATACGTGGAGAGATGCCCCTCACCCCAGTCCTCTCGGCGCGAGCAAATCTCGTTGCAGCCCGGTAGGAACGGGGAGAGGGAGAAGACCTCCTCAGGCCTCAATATCCAGTGCACAGTCGAAATTCGGCGCCGAATGCGTCAGTGCGCCGGCTGAGGCGTAGTCGACGCCGGTGGCCGCGATGGCTGCGATCGAGTCCAGGGTGACACCGCCGGATGCCTCCAGTTTGAGGCGTCCCTCGTTGATCCCAACGGCTTCGCGCACCGTCGCAATGTCCATGTTGTCGAGCAGCACGGCGTCGGCAAGGCCGGTGTCGAGCACCTCGCGCAATTGCGTGAGCGTGTCGACCTCGATCTCGATCTTGACGAGATGGCCGGCATGGGCGCGGGCGCGCTCCAGCACGGGGCGGATGCCGCCGGCGACCGCGATGTGGTTGTCCTTGATCAGGATCGCGTCGTCGAGGCCGAAGCGGTGATTGAAGCCGCCGCCGCAGCGTACCGCGTATTTCTCCAAGGCGCGCAGCCCTGGCGTGGTCTTTCGCGTGCAGCAGACCCGCATCCTGGTGCCTTCGGTGCGCGCAACGTAGTCTGCGGTGAGTGTTGCAACGCCCGACAGGCGGCCGACGAAATTCAGCGCGGTCCGCTCCGCCGTGAGGATGGCGCGTGCCGGCCCCGAGATCGTCAGCACCTGCTGCCCGCGGGCGACGCGCGCGGCGTCCCGAACATGTGCGCGTATCTCGATGTCGGGCGAGAGTTTTTGCAACGTGGCGAGGGCCAGCGGCAAGCCGGCGATCACGCCGGACTGCCGTGCGACCAGGATTGCTTGCGCCTTCGTTGCTTCGGGGATCGTCGCAAGCGAGGTGATGTCGCCGGCACGGCCGAGATCCTCATCGAGCGCGCGGTGCACGGCCTCGTCGAGCGCGAGCGGGGAGAGAAAGGCGTCGGGATAGAGCAGAGAGGTCGGGGTGATCATGGCAGACTCCGTCAGGCGATCATGGGTTGCGCGGCTCGCGGTGTCGGGCGTTCGGTCAGGCCATCTGCGATCTCGCGCACTGCTGCGAGCGTCGTCATTGTGCGTTGCGCGAGTGCGGGAACGTCCGCGGAATGGTCGGAGCGGAAATGCGCGCCGCGGCTCTCGCATCGGCTCCAGGCCGACGCCGCCACGAGCAGGGCGGCCGTTGCCATGTTGCGGACCGCGATGCTTGTGGCCTCGCGTTCGAACGCGGCGAAGCTGCGAACCGCTTCCGCAAGCCCGTCACCATCGCGGATCACACCGACATGTGCGCTCATCAGCGTCCGCAGCCGCTTCACGGCCGCGGCATCTGACGCGGCGCCGCGCGGCGGCACCAGCGCATCGGGAAGCCGGGCGGGCGAGGGGATGGCGCGGCCGGCGATGTCGTCGGCGATGCGCGCGGCGTAGACCACGGCCTCCAGCAGCGAATTCGACGCAAGCCGGTTCGCGCCGTGCGCTCCGGTGGACGAGACTTCGCCGCCGGCCCAGAGCCCTTCGATCGAGCTGCGTCCGCGATGGTCGACCGCGATGCCGCCCATGTGATAGTGCGCCGCCGGTGCGATCGGGATGACCTGCGTGGCGGGATCGATGCCGGCGGCGATGCAGCTTGCATGAACGGTCGGGAATCTGTCGGCAAAACATGCGCCCAGCGCTTGCCGCGCATCGAGGAAGGCGCCGCGCCCGGCCGAGATCTCCGCGGACACGCCGCGGGCCACGATGTCGCGCGATGCAAGCTCGGCGAGCGGATGACGCGCCGCCATGAAACGTTCGCCACGGCCGTTGACCAGCGTGGCGCCTTCGCCTCGCAAGGCTTCCGTGGCAAGCGGCGCGGGATCGCGGCCGACCATGATGGCGGTCGGGTGAAATTGCACGAACTCGGGATCCGCAATCACCGCGCCCGCGCGTGCGGCGATCGCAAGACCAGATCCGCTGGCCTCGCGCGGATTGGTCGTGACGGCATAGAGATGGCCGATGCCACCGGTGGCCAGCACGACCGTCCGCGCGGCGAGCAGGACCGGCCGTGCGACGAAATTCCCGGCTTCGCGCAATTGAAGACCGCTGACGGCGCCGTCCTCGGTCAGCAGCGCTTCGGCGACGAAACCTTCGATCACTCGGATCGACGGCGTGCGCCGCACCGCGTCGCCCAGCGCCGCGATGATGGCGGCGCCCGCGCCATCGCCGCGCACATGCACGATGCGGCGCGCCGAATGTGCGGCTTCGCGCCCGACTGCGAGCCTGCCTTCGAGATCGCGGTCGAACGGCACGCCATAGGCGAGCAGGTCGTGAATCCGCGGCGCGGCCTCGCGCGCGATGCCCAGTGCGACCGCCTGGTCGACGATGCCGCCGCCGACCGCGATCGTATCCGCGGCGTGCGCGTCCGGCGTGTCGCCTTCGGCCACGGCCGCGGCGATGCCGCCTTGCGCCCATGCGGACGACGCGCCCTGTCCGAGCGGCGCGGCCGAGATCAATGTCACGGGCCCCGGCGCGAGTTTGAGCGCGCAAAAGAGTCCGGCGAGACCGCCGCCGACGATGACGACGTCGTCGGAGCGGGTGAGGGTGTGGATGGTGTTGTGCATGGCTGTCTCCATTTACTCCGCCGTCGTCCCGGCACGGCCGCTGTGTGTGTCGCTAGTTCTTCAAATTAATCATCCGCTCGACCGAGCGCCTTGCGCGTTGCGCAAGCGCGGGATCGATCGTGACCTCTTCACGAAGCATCAGCAGGCTCTCCAGAATGTTGGCGAGCGTGATGCGCTTCATGTGCGGGCAGATATTGCAGGGGCGCAGCATCTCGACGTCAGGCAGCTCGGCCCGCACATTGTCGGCCATCGAGCATTCCGTGATCATCACCAGCCGCCGCGGCCGCCGCTCGCGTACCCAGTTGATCATGTGCGCGGTCGAACCCGTGAAGTCGGCCTCCGCCAGCACGTCAGGTGGGCATTCGGGATGGGCGATGATCTGCACGGAGGGATCGGCCTCGCGGTAGCTGCGCAGCTCGGCCCCGGTGAAGCGCTCGTGCACCTCGCAGGCGCCCTTCCATGCGATGATCTTCACGTCGGTCTTCGAGGCCACGTAAGTGGCGAGATAGCGGTCGGGCAGGAAGATCACACTCGGTGCGCCGAGGCTTTCGACCACCTGAACCGCGTTCGACGAGGTACAGCAGATATCGACCTCGGCCTTCACCTCCGCGGAGGTGTTGACATAGGCAACGACAGGCACGCCGGGAAATTTTTCGCGAAGCAGGCGAACGTCGTCGCCGGTGATGCTGGCCGCGAGCGAACAGCCGGCGCGCGTATCGGGGATCAGCACCGTCTTGTCCGGATTGAGCAGCTTTGACGTCTCCGCCATGAAGTGCACGCCGCACTGGACGATGATGTCGGCCTTCACCTTGGTGGCTTCGACTGCGAGCTGAAGCGAATCGCCGCCGATGTCGGCGACGCAGTGGAAGATCTCCGGCGCCTGGTAATTGTGCGCGAGGATCACCGCGCCCCGCGCCTGCTTCAGCTCGTTGATCGCCTTGATGGTCGGCGCCATCAGCGGCCATTCGATCGGCGGGATCACATGTTTCACGCGCTCGTAAAGCGGCGCGGTGGCGCGCTCGACCTCCGGCGTCCATTGCAGCGAAGGCATTGGCAGTGCGGGCCTCGAGCCCACTGGAACGGGACGCGGCGCAGCGGTGGTCTGGCGCTGCGGTCGGTTGGCAAAGTCGTCGGGGCCGTAAAGTCCAGAGATCGGCATTGAAGCCTCCCGCAAATGTTAAATAGGCTCAATTTGAGTACAAACGTAGCCTGAGAAACCCGGCCGAGAGGCCGGGTTCGATTTCAGCAGCGCTCAAATATGCTCAATGAGTAAATTAGACCAGGACAACTAACACTACTCCAAGAGCTCCACGGTCGAATTTTTGGATCTCGACTGAACTTATAAGGGGCGACCAGGCTGCAAAGTGTGAAGTCGCATAACCCGTCGAGTAACACGCGCTCGTGGACGGCAACTGCGACAGAGACGCGACAACGCAATGCGATTGAATCCCGCGTTCAGGCCATCAATTTCGATGAATTTCACCGCCGCGCCTGTGCGAGGTTGCGCCCCAAAGCTGCTCAGTATGGAAGCCATTTCGAAGCCGTTGCCCGGGATCCGGCAACAGACCTTCGAATTGGCGCTATAGAAGCGGGCGAAACGCCGCGCCGCTGCGCGAGACTACGGATCGAGATCTTCCTTTGAACGTGCATTTCGGTGAGATTACTAGCATTCGCAACTCAGTTAGGCGCGTCCGCCAACGGCGGCCCGAGATTCTCGTCGAAAAGCCAGTAATCCGAATCACTAATAATCGTTCTTAAATCGTGGGCGCAGGTGAGCGCGTGATGCTTGCACAGGATCGCTGCAACGAGCAGAGATCCTCTGTTGAAATCTTGTCAGTGCGAACGAGCTCTGAGGATAGGACCTAACATCCGGTGGCGCCGCATTTGACCAAGCCAGCAACGCAAGTCGGGAACGACTCTGCTGACACTCAGCTGCTGGTGCGGCGATTAACGTTGGAGGTCCGATCCCTCAAAATCTGTCTGGAGGATTTTCTTCAAGTCCGGGCCAAGGCACTCGGCATCACTGGACCACAATTGACAATCTTGATGGCAGTGACAGACCTGGCGAGCGAGGGGGATGTTGCAGTCAGCACGGTGGCAAAATTGCTGAAAGTTGACCCGTCCTTCATTACAATAAATTCCAAGGCGCTGGAGAAGGCCGGATTTCTGCGGCGCAAGCCCTGTATCAGGGATGGTCGGGTCGTCCACATGTCACTGACCGACAAGGCTTGTAAGCGCCTCGCGAACGTCGCTGCACAACAGAAGGAACTCGATCAATTTGTGTTCGGTGAGCTTGGCGTTGAGGAATTGACCAAACTGTCTAGCCGATTTGCAGCGCTCAGGCGACGGCTGGACGGGGCTCGTTTAAAAGCCGCCATGGATATTGGCGCGGTGACAACCCGAGGCAGGGGACGACTTCAGTCGACGAAGGGAAGCTCGTTGGATCGCTGATGGTTGCCTTGAATGCGAGGGTACCACGCACGTCCAGGCACCGTCATCATCAAGCGCCCATCGGCTCATCGCATTGCAATTCCGCCTCGGCGTTCGACCAGCGCCGATCTATCAGGTGCTCGGGTCCAACAACTTTTTGCGACAACACGGTCACATCCGCTTCGTGAGACGTTGCAGCAGCAAGTAAGGGCGAACCTGGCTGGCTCATGTCAAAGTCAATGAGCAGATTTGCCATCCCGGCCCATACGATGGTCGATCCTGGGCTCATGCCGCTTTTCTGGAAGTCCCGTTCAAGATAGATTCGGTATGCGGCCCGAGCTCTACGCGTGGGGCGCAGAGTTCTGGACTGGCTTGACTCATCGCACGCGAACTTGGTTTCTAAGCGTCTCGGTGCGGCATATCAAAGCGCTTGCAGCTGGTGACGAACGCCTTTTTCGCCTCGGCATTCTCGAAGCAAAAATGTGCCCCCTCATCGGCGCGCTCAATCGACCAGTCGATTTTGGCAGCCCGTGCAATGCGCGATGCCTCTTCGCGCAAGACATCCAATTGCCTCCCATGGGCCCGAACAATCACACAATCTGGCATTTAGAACCCTCGCTAACCCGAATGTCCAGTTCACGATGTACGGCCGGGCTCACAGCGCCATTCATCCAGACCATGGCTCTTGCAGTCCTCGTGATATAGCTGACCTCGTCGAGGCAACACCATTACGCGCTTTGATGCAAGCCACGCCGAAACAGGTCCGGACCGATTGCACATAATTGGAAACAAGGCGGCAGTGATCTCTTCCGGACGCCTCCCCCCTTTCGAGCAAACCTGGATCGCCCCGCGTTAAGGTTTCTGAACGGCAAAACTATGAAGAGAGACGTTTTGTGTGTAGGATCGCTCGCACCGGGGCTGGACCGCATTTTTTCACGATAGGCATTTTGAACCCGGGAAGGCCGCCGGCAATATTGTCGGCGGCCTTTTTCAGCAATAACACGATTTGGGACTGGCCTACATGCGACGGCTTCGGTGCTTATAGCCGCAGCTCAGATTATTATGAATTAGCTGGCCAGCACAGCAGTGCCGCATGGGGGCGTTAATGCACGATTGGAAGAACGAACTTGACGCACTGGTCGCTGAAACGATGGCATTCACCAAATCGCTGAAGCTAGAGATCCAGCTGCCCCGGTCTCTGCCGAAGGAAGCCGTCGAGCGGGGTGACCTCAGCGCGTCAGAGTATGACGGCAGCGAACGCGAAGAGATCAAGAAGCGGGTCGAGAGCTTCAAAGCGCACCAAGAGCACTTCACGCGTGAGCGCGAGGAATATGCCAATTCCCAGCAGCGCCGGATCAGGCCGATCACGAGAGCCTAGACGAGCTTGAGCCCGCCGAAGCTTCCCTGCACGCTCAGCGGCACAAATTGAGGTGACAGTAGTGCGGCGATTTGTGCTTGATAAGCGCGCGGGTTTGCGGCTGTCCCAAATCGGCATATTGCCGTGCGCGGAGTTCTCAAGCTAGGATTGCCTATTCTCCTAGGTTTTTTCAAACGCACGAACCCCCACCGCGCTTGAAAAATGCATTCCATCCGCAAAACTCGCAGGAAAGCTGCTCCAAAACCCGAGCGCCTGACGCTTAGACTTACTTTGAAACCGATCGGTCAAACCGTCTACTAAGCGTTTTGCCATTGACCAAGATCAAAGCGTCAATTCTACACTCTCTATCCTCTCAAGACTTCACGGAGGCTAGATCATGCGCAACCTTCTTTATATTGCTGTGCTTGCACTTCCCATGCTCGTCTGCTTTGGATCACCTTCGACCGCCGCTCCGCGGGCTCGTTCGTACATCCCCCCAGCTCGGCAGGACGTTTATTGCCTGCAGGGACGTACCTGGGGATATCCTGGCAACTGCCAGTTCTCAACCTACGATCAATGCATGGCCACCGCATCCGGCACCCTCGCATATTGCGGTCTGAATCCCATCTACGCGTTCCAGCGACAGGCAGGACAATCACGCTGATCTGCGATCGCCACGAGATCGTTGTCAATTCCTGGTCGAGATTGTCCCTTTTGCGGACCTCGACAACACCGACCAATATTCTTCCCAAGGCCAAGACCTTTGTTTTCAAGTTGCCCAAGACATATCCAAAAGACTTCAGTGCGTAACCTTATCTCGATGAGAGAGGAGCGATTTCCCGACCCTTAGACCAGCGTCAAACCTGTGCGTGGCCGGGCTCCATATTTCTGCATCGACGCGTGATCGTTTACGACCCGAGACCATAATTGCGTGCGATGGACATCGAGTACGACGTGAGCGCGAGGCAGTGCCGGCGATGAAGCTCGCCGCCGAAACCGATGGTGTAGCGCGCGGCCGCAGGCGACTGGGCCCTCGCGCCCCATGTAGACGACAACAAGCTAGATGAAGTGACACTGGGAAACGTTTGAGGGTAGCAGCATTGGGCAGTGCAGGACGAGTTAAAACCTGCCTTGTTTATTACGCAGAAAATGCCCAAGAGCGGGGCCGGCCGCAGCGTGCGCGGTGCCGGTGTCGCTGCGACAGTCGCCGGATCATTGCTTCCCGCGTGCCAGCAACGTCCAGACCGGTGACGTGCCGTCCCAGCGCCGAAGCCGCCCGTAGAACCTCACTCGAACCCCGGCCTCTTTCAACCGCTCGACCACGAGATGCAGTGCGATCACGTCGCCCTCGGCCAGCTCCACGCAACCGCGCTTGCCAGACCACACCGCGCCCGGGAAGCGAAACAGGTTGTACTTCAGCCATCGGCCGCCGTGCTCGGATAGCGGTTCTAGGTCTACTTGTGCGCCGTTCCCAGGCCGCAGGCCGACATCCGGCCGACGGAGCAAATTCGCGATCCAACCCACTAAACTCGGCTCCTAAATCGAGGCAGTCTTTCGGTACAGTCGCAATAGAAGTGCACAGGCCATGTTAACGAGGCAAGCCAAATGACACGAGAGATGCTCCGCCGTACTCGGGAGCAGATCGCGGCGGCGAAGGCACTGCTTCAGCACAAGGTCCGAATATCTGGCACCCTGAGCTTCCAGAACAATAGAAACCTGGCGTTGAGCGGAATGGCGAAACAAGAAGCCCACTAGCTGCCGATCTGTGCAGCTGCAACAAGGCTATGGTCTTTATGGACGCAGTTCGTCGGACGGACTTGCGTGCGTCGGCTCGTGTACGATAGCTGAAGCGAGGAGCGCAACGACGTTGGTGGTGAGCTCCTAGTCAGTGTTTCTGACGGCCTCAGCCAGCATGGAGTAGAGCTGCTGCTTGCTGAATTCCTTGGGCTGTTGCCTCTCCGCTGTGTTCCGCGACACCTTCCGTGCGACTGGACGAGCGCAGGCTGCCGACGACGTCGGCCTCAGCTTCGGGGACGGCCTTATCTTGGGCGTTGCTGTGGGCGGCTTGTGGCCGCGCTTCAGGCCCAGACGGGTCAGCATGCCGCAGACCGCGTTACGACTGCACCCGAGACGACGCGCTATCTGCGCCGCGCTCTGTCCTGCGGACCAGAGCCTATTGAGGAGCGCTATGTCATTTGCATGCCAGCCCATGACAAATATTATACCCCTGGCTGCCGAACACGCTAGTCTAGTCGTCGTCCGGCTCGCGCACGACCGGCGGTTCGTCAGCGTCATCTTCCTCTTCGTCGTCTTCCTCTTCGTCGTCTTCGTCCTCCTCGTCTTCATCGGGATCTCTTGGCGGCATTGCGGTGCCCATAAGCACAAGCGGTGTCCAGTAGATCGCGGTGGTGGAAAATGCTTCGAAGGTATGTTGCTTCATGTGGCTGCTACTCCTCGAAAACACGCGTAGTCGCATATTCATGGCGGACGGCACGCGCGTCTGCGAGGGTGAAACCAACAGAAGTTATTACCCGTTTATCCAAGTGCTACGTGATGCTTGTTGTATGACAGGCGTTCCTCGAGCCCAGCCGCCTTCAGGGCGGTTGGAATCTTGTCCAGGACGGCCAATGAAGCAAAGTCGCGCTTCTTCTCCCAATACTTCCGTATCCCTTCGTTCAGCCTCCTCCGAAGTATTTACTTCAGGCGTCTATTCGGTAACATCCAACACAGTGACGCCATGAAGAACCACGTTGCTTTCGTCCAGCTTGAAAGCTCCGAGCTGCACTGCGATCATCGGCACTGAACGATTGAGGACCCCTAGCAGTTGAAAAACGGCTCGTGATTCACTCTGCGACAATTACGGCTCTGTGTTCTGACCCGGGACGACGCTGCCGCTCAACACCCCAATATTCGATGGTGCGGAAAATGTGACTCTCGTCCAACGCTCCCAGCATTACCTCTTCTTCGTAGAAGGTGTCCGCTTCCTCCGAGTACATCAGGAAGTCGCTCTTGCCGCCATGCGGCTGACGGCGCTCTCGCGCGAGACTTCAAGCTCGCCCAGACCAAGTATGCTGGTATCGTTCAATATCTGAGTCTGGAGCCACTTCTCGACCAACCCAGCTGCGCGAAGTTCAACCGCTTCAATGTTTTTCAGCGCGAAACCCATTCCTGAGCTGCACCCCGGTTCCGAAAACGCGGGGTGTTTAAGGGCATGCTCGGCGACTTTGGCCCTGCGACATGTCGGCAGCCTGCCAGGCCGGCATGACTCACAATATTCGAATGTCAACTCGGCGGCGAGACCGGCCGTCTATTCAGGATCGCGCGCTCATTGTCGTTCGTGGTTGCACCACGGAACACAGCAACAAATCGATCGCCTTGCCAAAGCTCAACGTCGTGCTCGGCATGCATTTGCTCGGCTCGACGCCGCGCCGCCTGCTCGTCAATGCAGTCGAGCTTCGCCACGCAGATCACTTGCCGGCTGCTGTCCACCACGAATGCTTTGTACCGCATTCCGCAATCCGATCCCAACGGGACCGTCATCGTAATCGAATGTCCGTCTAAGGCGGCGGGCAAACTAAGTGTGGGCGGGCGGAACCTTTGTACGTGTGGCAATTCGGCTATACTTGAAATTCATCGATCGCGCAGCGGCGCGCGTACGTGCCTAGGCTATTGCGCTACCTCACTGGCGTAATCTCACTGCGTCCCGAAGCGTGCGGTTCGAGCTTAGGATTGAGAAGCCACCAAGCATCATCAGCAGCACACCTGACCAAGTTGCCGTCCAGCTGCGTGCCTCGTCGTGCGCCTCTGCAAGGTGCGCGCCCATTGGCATAGCTGGAGGTGAGCCGGCGGGCGCGAGGAGCTGCTCAACGTCAATTTGGCCGGGCACGGAGTGCTCAGGCGTAGGCGGCCGGCTGTGAAGATCGGTGGGTACCGCTGAGGTCATGGTGGTGCCCATATCGAGCACGGAAGCGGCATCAGCCACCTTGATTTCGGCTGCAGGCGGCTGGGAGGGCTCGGCCGGTGCGGAGCGCAGCAACTCCGCGCGCGCATTAACCACCGCGCTCTTCCTGGGCCGCGCACTCCCGTTCTCGTCCAAACTGGCGGTGCGATCTTCGGCACCGCGATGACGAACTGTCTTCTTCACCTTCGCCATACCCTCGGTCAGGAACCAGCATTTACGGTGACCGTCGAACCGATAGACCCAATGCGCCCCGTCCGCGGTCGTGTTGCCGGGTCGCGGCAAGCATTGCGCTTGCGCCAAAGAGGTTGCTGCGGGCTCGCGCGGAGCGCCATTGAACAAGTCGGCAAATGGGTCGGAGACCGCAGGTGTCGCCGCAAGACCTCCAACAAGAACCAAACCGGCGAAGCAAACTCGCAAATAACCGGACATCGAAAACTCCCGGTGTTGCGCCCCACACCGGGACCACCCCTTCGCGGCCACTTAGGCTGCCATGCGGCCCAACTCTGGCGGCGCCATGGATTCATTGTGGGTCTGAAACGAGATTCGGGTCCGAATTGAAAACCAGTGCTGCAGCCGAGTTCGCCAACCGTTGGGGAGGTTTTGCTCCCGCCCGAGGGAGCGGCACAAGCCGGGAACTCGGATCGGCCGCGAATGCGGAAGCTGTTCCGTCGCCCATCATTAAACCGGCCTCAGTGTTTGCGTGCTGGGGCCATCGCATTTCCATGTGCGACTTGGCTACCATTCTGGATCGTCAAAGCCGCCATAGTCTCGAACGACGTACTCCCGGGTGAAGCGCTCGACCGGACGCCAGCGCTCGTGAATGACTACGGTTGCTGTCGGCGGCCTGCAATAATCAGGATTGATGACGATGGTCGGGGACGGGGAGTAGGGATTAGCGGGAATGAACGCGCAGCAAAAGCCCCCTGACATGCGATGGCGGCCGAGGCACTCGCAGCGGAGAGGGCCAGCAGACCGGCAGCGGTGCTTGTTGCATAAGAAGCCGTCCTCCACCTTCTTCTTACGCACCGTAAACGGCCGCGCTGGTCGCTTGTTTCAAAAGGTAAAATTGAAACATGAACCGCAGGACCGCCGCCCACGGGCAGCCGAGGGGCCTGCGTTTGCGGTGTCGCAACCGGTTCTGGGGGGAACCTGATCCTACGAAAGGCCTGAGCGTAACGAGCATCGCAAGCTGATCGCCAGTGCGGTATCGGTGTTGCGAGCTCCGACGGAGGCGCACATGAAGCGCAGCTGGTGGATGTTGATCGCCGTCGCTGGGGCGGCGTTTGTGTTCTTCTCCATGCTGGCCATTCGGGAGCAGCGCGCCGGCTTCGATACGTTTGCCAAGCAAGGGCATCCGCAGGCCTCGATCTATATGATGATCCCGCCCACCGGGAGATCTGCGAGCGTAGTCCTACATGCGCAACGAGCGCTAACGTCGGGCTTGCTTCCTGCCGCGATCATAGGCCCCCGTCACAAATCTTTCCGCAAGCCTTGAAGATCGGGTGGCCGGACTTTTCTCCGCCGACTTCGCGCGGTACTCGACCTCGGCCAGCAGCTTCGGCCCGACCCGGAGGCCCTTTGAGCGATCCGCTTAGCGACGAAACGCGTGCCCCGTGAGCCTGCTTCCGTTTGGCATCCGTCCATGCGTTGCTAAAGTGGGCGTCGGCGGCCATCATCGCGATGCTGCCCCGCCCATCCAGAACTTCAGATCCGATGCCACTCAGCCACTCCGAGAGACGGCGCAACCAATGCTCGGAAGAGACCCGCGGTTTGATAAACCTCAATCGTTCCGCCCAATCCAAGGCCTCACCCGCAACGGGAACTTGCGTGAACAATGAGCAGCTTGACACCCCTTGTTCTGGAACAAACTGTCGCACGCAGACATTCTCCAACTCACGAAGTGAAGGAGAATAGGATGCGCAAGTACTTGTTTGCTGCGGCGATCGTGAGTGCAATCGCGACACCCGCAATCGCGGATGAAGTCGGTGTCGGCGTTCAGGCCGGTCCGGTCGGCGGAGGCGTCACAGTCGGAGAGTCTCACGAGCACCGCCCCGTTGATCGGGACCGCACAACGGTCGTCAGGGAGCCTGAGCACACGGAAAGTGACAGGACGACGGTCATTAAGAAAGAGAATGAGGACGGCAGCCGAGAGAAAACCGTCATTCATCACGACAACGACTAACAAATGTGCCCGGACCACCGTCCGGGCTTTTCTTTTGCCTTGCGACACAGAGACGATTCGTTTGCTTCGCTACTTCTTACTCGGATCGTCTGCGGGATTGACGTAAGTTATCCCGAGTGGCCCTTGGCCATGAATTTGAACAACGGAAGGACTACTTGTCCAACCATAGTGGTTCATTTTGGCAGGCGCTTCGGCGTACCCGCCCGCTGTTAGCTCGATCGCTTTCTTCTCATCGAGTTTGTCGCCCATTCCGATGTGAAAGTTGCCCGATATGACGGTAGCGCCTTCATCTGTTGGATGATTATGGGCGGGAATTTTATAACCGCTTGGCATTCTTAGGCGGAGAACGAACAGCCCTTCTTTGGACGGGTCGCCCGAGAGTACCGCGATGTCGGCCCCCTTCGGCAAGGTGGGTGGTGCTGCCTCCCATTTAAGCTCACCAGAGTTAATCGGCATTTTCATATCATCGGCAATGGCTGTGTTCACACCTGCCAGGACGAAAGCCGAAGCGAGCAAGCGACTGAGCATGATCTCCTCCATTTGGTGAGCGAGCATCGTGTGCCAGCGGTGAAGCAAGTCAACTGAAAGTTAGCCTGCCGCTGCCGCATTCTAACGATTGGAGGCCTTAGCAGATTTATGATCCCACCAAGAGTGACAGCTCCGCTGACCTTGGCTTGCCAACGCTCGGACGAAACATCGAAGAACTCGGCCCGTTGCATTTTCTCGCTCGAAGCTTACTCAGCTACTGCTCCAACCCACGAGCCCATGTTTCAGCTTAACGCTGCGTGGGTTAACCACACCAAGCGAGCAGCCTCATTTTGGACCAACTGATCATGACCGTCGGCCGCTCTGCACCGGGAGCCGCCACGTGATTAGAATCGTCGTGCTTGGAGTGGCTTGCCTAGTTGGACTGGGCGCTATTGCTGCAGCCACGAAGAAATCCGGGCCGCCGCCCGCGGCCGATGTGGTCGTGCCAATAGTAGCCGGTAACAAGGCTGATCGCCTGCCATTCACAATCAAACTGGATATGCCAGCTGCCGGTGAGCGCGCGGATGTTGCGTACGTCCAGCCTGGCGAAGAAGAGCAAGCTGATTTACCGCCATCCGCACCAAAGCAAGTCGCTCTTCCACCGCGTCGCGACTTTACGCCTCGTCATTGGCACGATCCCATGACCTGAACGCCAGGGCCGCAAACAGAAGAGCCGACACCGCGAAACGACCAATAAAGGGCGCGGCTGATCAGCCTCTACAGCAGGCTGAGGCTAAGCGGTGCCGTTCGGACGGGCTGGATCCCCTGTTAAGAAAGCTGAACTTATCGCCGCCGTGCGATTCATGACCCCACCTCTAGTCGCCCGCTGCGCAATGGTTCTAATCAATATTGATCTGGCGGGTCATTCGCCGTTAATGATTGATTCAGTTTGCAGCATGATCATTGGGGAGCGACAAGGGATGCGATCATGCGATTGCGCCAGGCGAATACCTTGGAAGAGATCGAGGCGAGGGTCGCTGAAGCCAGCGAAGACCCAATGGCGCGTGTGACGCTGAGCGCGCGGGATTTCTCGAGTGCCAGCCGAGAAGAGGTTCTTGCATTATTGAAAGCAGACGGCGATCGAAAGCGCACCAATTGGCTGGTCGCAGGCGCGGTGATCGCTGGTTTTGCGTTGGGATGGGCTGCCGGTTTTGGTCGGTACGGTCCTATAACATTCGCGTCGCTCAATTCAACCACTCAGACAGAAACGCCTTCGCGTCGAATCGCTGAAACGAAGTCAGGCCGCAGGACCGGAGGCCCGCGAAAGACGGTATCGACTTTGGCTTTGCGAACACCGCCAGGCGTAAGTCAATTCTCCGCAGATGGAGCGAGCATTTCCGCCGAACCTACAGCCACATGGTCCGACAGGGCTCATCAATCCGTCGACGTATCGAGCACCGTTTCTCAGGCCATCGAAGCAGATATGACGGCGACCGGCTCGATAGCGCCCAGCGGACCTCTCATGCCTGCCCCGGAGACAAGACCAGCAACCATTGAGGGTTGGACCGTTCTTGACGTTCGCGGCGGAACGGCGGTTCTCGGAGGGCCCGATGGGGTTCGGATGGCAATGCGCGGCGATACAGTTCCCGGCATCGGGCGAATCGATTCGATCGTGCGTTGGGGCAACCGGTGGATTGTAGCGACAGCTAGTGGATTGATCTCGACTCCGTAAACGGCGCGCAACGCCTGCGGGGGGAGCGGAACCTGTCGTGCATCTGCGAGAGGCATTCGGGATGAACCAACGGCAGGCGTGTAAAGCCATCGGCTGTTGCCGCATGACCGTGAGATACCAGACCACCCGGGCTGACGATACCAGCCTTGGCCAGCGCATGCGGGCGATCGCCCAGGAGCATCGCCGCTTCGGTTATCGGCGGCTGCATGCTTTGCTCAAGCGGGAGGGCTATCTGATTAACCACAAGAATGGGATGGCCTCTTACCTTAGTCGCCGCAAGGGCGAGGACCTGCAAAGTTGATCACGGCTTTTCGCCAGCCGACGCGGAGGAGCTTCAGAAGAAACTCAACCCGCTGATGCGCAAGACACAACCCTACACGAAGCGCATCGCGCATCGAGGCATTTGGGGTGAACCGCAATTGCTGGCGGAGATCGAGTACAGGACCAAGAGCGCCGAAGGAAAAGTGCGGCATCCGTTCTTCAAGGAATTGAGGAAAATTTTGGGATGACTGATGCGTTCGACCAATGGAGAGAATGGGCGGGAAAGCCTCCGGGTGATCGGCGCACGACCCCGGCTGAATCGTACCACGCTGTCATGGACCTTCCGCCCTGAGGATCGGTTTGACCGTGAGAAGGTCAACGAGGCGGCGCTCAAACGACAAGAGTCTGTCTGGATTTACGAGCATGGTCATAAGCGCGCGGGCGATGTGGATTGGATAAAGGTCTTTGCCACCTAGGAGGCCGCAAGCGCATGGCTTGCCGAAAACGATCCTGAAGGCGTGGCTTGGGCCCATCCGATTGAACGGGAGAGACAGATGACCAGCGTGGGGTTGTATGTCAGCGCTGCCGCCCTTCGATCCGGCTAAGTAAGCCACGGCTCAGAGCTCGCTGTAGATCGGGATCGAAGCGGCGTGTGCGTCGACGACTTCGACGACTTTCTTTTCCAGCGGGAGATCGCCCTTGCGTTCGGACCATATCTTCTTGAAGCGCTGGACGATTTCCGCGGCCGTGTCGACGGCCAGCCTTTCCGAGATCTTCGCCTTCGCCGCCAGATGCGTGAGCTCGTCCTTGGAGAATTCAGTCATCTTCTTCGTGCGCGAGTAGTTCAGCGCCATCTTGTCGTCCGCGATGTAGGGTATCGTAGATAGCAAATCGTAGGCGGGCGACAGGACGGGCGTGCGGCGGTCGGGGTAGATCAACGACCAATTCTTCAGATGCATGTCGGCGTTGCCGATCAGCGTGCTGAACACGAGGCGTCGGACAAACTCGGCGACGCCGGCTTCGCCGGTCTCGATGCCGAGCACGCGCGCGATGCTACGGTAGTTGGCCTTGTCGTACTTCTCGTCCGGAAACACGCCGAATACCTGCGCGAAGTCCTCCATGTGGACCGGTCCGTCGGCGGAGCGGTCGAACCGCTTGACGGCGAGCGCACGTCCCTTCAGCTCGCCGATTCCTTCCGGAAGCCCCTTGATCGACTCGACGTCGATCAGTTGGAGCTCGGGCACTTCCATGCCCATCTCCTTCGCCAGGGTCATCATGGAGAATTCGTTTTCGGGCACGCCCGGGTACTGATGGGACGGAAGCTTGACTATCCACGAACCGCCGACGCCCTGGACGGGAATGGTCAGACCGGCGTTTTTGGGATCGTTCTTGAGCGCCGAGAACTTCAGCTGCACGCCCGCGAGCGAGAAGCGCAGCAGGTTCTGCCGCTCGTCCGGTGTGAGATCCTCCTCGACTTGGGAAGGCAACACTTCTCCTTCGGCCGGATGGACTGACAGGGCGCCCGGGAGGTCCCGGCCCAGCATCCAGAGAAGAAAGAATTCGCGCTTTTCCTTCACGCCCGCGCGTTCCGCGAGGTAGCGACGCAGCGCGCCCTCCGGCAGAAGATTGGAGAAGAAGGGCGGAACGACCTGCTGATACGGTTTGAACGAGGTGAGCAGATTTCCGAACGTGTCCTTGAAGGACAGGCTCAATGTTGGGCGTGCGGCGTCGTCGATGTAGTTCTGGTTGAAGGCGAGCAGCGACCGGTCGCCCTGCACGAGCGTGAGGGTCGCTACGGGGTTGTCGTGCAGGCGTACGTCCAGGACCGATACGTCAGGCATCGTCGTCCTCTTCGAGAGCGTAGGCCGGGCGGGGGGCCTCTACGGGATGCGCGATCCGGTTGCGTAGACCTTGCAATACGCCTGCGGAATTTTCCAGCACTGGCTTGGGGATAGGTTCGGCGCGATAGCCTCGCAGTGTATCGACGATGTCTTTGATAAGGTTCAGGTCAGTTTTCGAAAGATGGACCTGCTTCAGAAAGCGCAAGTATTCCCCGATGCGGTCGAGCGCAGCGGAGCTACCGTGGCGCTTCCTTTGTCCGGAAACGATGCGTTCGGCCTTCACGAAGAGGTTTGAGGGTCCTTCCTCAAGGGAGAATTCGTTGAAGTTTGAGCGCAGGATGCCCTCCACCGCGGGAAGCAGCTTCTTGGGCACGAGTACGACCTCGAGGTCGAGTGCCCGGACCATCTGGATGAAGCTGGACAGGCCCGGTTCGACCCGGCCGGTCTCTATCTGGGAGATGTGCGCCTGGGTCAGACCCGATCGGACCGCCAACGCACGCTGGCTTATGCGCTCTTGCGTGCGTTTCGCCTGGACAGTCCGGACAAGCTCTTCGCTCGGATACGACATGACATATAATCCTAATCAAAGGATCGCTTCGATAAGAATGATATATCACGTCCGTGCCTCTAATTTCAAGTTCGATAACTATTCTTATCATCAAGGCTGTCATGATAATAATAATATATCAACAAGTTGGACAACAGGGGCGCGACAACGTAGCTCCATTTCTCGAACGCCATGGTGAGCCGGCTCTGAAGCCCCCACATGTCGGTTCCCGCCCGTCGATCCCACCGGAACACTCACGTTGGGATTTTCGCGCGAAAACCCCGATTGGCGTCCGCGAGCCCCAGCCACACTGCGCCGGGCAGAACACGGAGGTAGAACGATGTACGCCGACACGGAAGGCTATTTCGGGCAGGCAAGCGGGATCCCCTACAGTCGGCTCCACGAGCTTCGGGGTCGAGATATCACGAACTTTCAGGACAAGATCGAGCGTCTTCGCCGCGAGGGAATCCGGCTCTCACCAAAGCTCGAATGGGATGCATTCGTGACGGCCTATACCCTTCACGACGAAGTGCCCCTTCACTCGTACCCGCGTCGCATCATGCCCTTGATGCGGCAGCTCCGGGAGCAGGAGGAGCGAGCACGCGCGAACATTTCGGAGTTCGATCCTTCCACATTCGACAAGAACGCCGCGGCCGAAGAGCTCCAGTTCCGCTTCACCACGAGTGCTTCCCTGATCGGCGATTTGTACCTCGTCTACATTCGGGAGGCGCTCACGGCCCATGAGAAGGAGACCCTGACCGCCGAAGAAAAGTGCAATCTGTATTGCGCCGCGGCCGCTCTGCAGACTCTCGTCGATATCTGGGACGAAGCCCAGCCCATGAGTCGCTGAGCGCCCCCCGCCGGTCGGTGGAAACGAACGTAGCAGCGCGCTGTTCTCCGCAGCGCGGCACCAACCTTCCGGGCTGCGGAGCGCCCTCGCCCTGGCCGCCGCCGCCGGATAATAGCTGGCTTCGCGAGATAGCAGCCCCACTTCCAACCCACGACCTCACGTTGTCGTCTTATGCTGCGAGCGATAAGTCTCTGCGAGTCGCAAGAAGTTTTTAAGCACCACGTGCCCGTCTTGGGTAAGGATCGATTCCGGGTGGAACTGCACACCAAAAGTTGGGTGATAGCGATGTGCGAGGGCCATGATCTCGCCCTCGTCGGAACGCGCTCTCACCGTAAGATTCGGTGCGCATGACTCATCGAGCTCAACAACAAGAGAATGGTAGCGGCCAACGCAAAGTGGCGACGGTAGCTCCCGGAATAGCCCTCGGCCGTCATGCGTTACATACGAGGACCGACCGTGCATAGGGCAACGTGCACGCGCCACCCGTCCGCCGAATACGCTCCCAATACACTGGTGTCCCAGGCAGATGCCGAGAATTGGAACGCGACCCGAAAGTTCACGGACGAGGGCCGTAGATACTCCAGCCTCAATTGGAGTGCACGGACCGGGGGAGATGACCAGTGCGCGCGGCTTGAGGTCAATGAGGTCGCTGACGCTGACCACGTCGTTCCGGAATACTTCCGTTGCTTCACCAAGCTCCTGGAAATAGCGGGCAATGTTGAAGACGAAGGAGTCGTAGTTGTCGATGATGACAATCAAAGCGCACCGGATGTTTCAGCACCAAATGCGTCAAAGATTCGCTGCGCCTTGGCAAGCGTCTCCTCGTATTCTGCCGCCGGGTCCGACATCGCCGTTATACCGCTACCTGCATGAAATACAGCCATATCGTCGTCGATCGTTACAGTGCGGATCGCGATATTCGTATCCATCTGCCCGTTGAAGCCGATGAAACCGATCGCCCCGCAATAGACCTCGCGCGCCACACGCTCGATTTCAGTAATTATCTGCATCGCTCGCACCTTTGGCGCCCCCGTAATGGAGCCACCAGGAAAGCAAGCTCGCAGTAGCGTAACCGCATCTTCGTCTCCCGCGAGTGTACCTTTAACGATTGAGACGAGGTGATGCACTGAGGCATAGGACTCGAGATCGCACAGGGCTGGAACGTGGACTGAATGTGGAGTGCAAACACGTGATAGATCGTTGCGCAGGAGGTCGACGATCATAATGTTCTCGGCACGATCCTTTTCGGACGCAACGAGCACGTTAGCCCGGCGCTGGTCTTCGTTGGAATCAGCCGAACGCGCGATCGTGCCTTTGATCGGTCGTGTTTCGACCTTTGTTCCGTCGAGCTTCAGGAATCGCTCAGGCGAGCTCGATGCGATGGTCAGCTTTCCGTACCGTAGGAGGGCCCCAAAGGGTGCCGGGTTCAATGACCGCAGTTGACGATAGAAGGTGAGCGGATCGAATATAGTCGACAGCCTGGCCGTGAAGCGCTGCGCAATGTTGGCTTGGAAGAGGTCTCCGGCCAGAATCAAGTCGATGACGCGCTGTACCGCCGTAATGTATGCTTCTCGGCTGAAGTTTGAATTCCATGCACCCGCTGTGCCGGGGAGCACGATCCGCGGCGACTTTGGGTTGGCAAGCAGGGCTGCGAACTCATCGGCTCGACGACGTGCGCGCTCGCCGCGACGTGCGGGATCCTGCTCCGGCCATCCGGTCGAGACGATCCAGCATCTGTTGTTCCGGTGGTCGTAGCTGACGACCACGTCGTAAAGATGCAGAATGGAATGGGGTAAACGCTGACCGGGAATTGCCGGCGCCGGCAATCGCTCCAGCGTCCTGTTCAAATCGTAAGCGAAGAAGCCAGCCGCGCCTGCCTGAAATGGCGGGAGATCGGGACGATGCTCTTGCGGATAGTTGGCGAGAAGAGTGCGAAGAACTTCCCATGGATCGCCATCGATATCTTCGCCGTCGCAACTCGCCCGTCCACCCGCGACTATGTAGGTGCTGAATGGATCGCAGGTCACATATGAGTAACGCCCGAGCAACTCATGCATTGCTGCGCTATCGAGAAACGAGAGGTGCGGTCGATGCGCGAGACATTGCACCGCTTTGATAGGCTCAATCCACTGTAGTTCACGGACGTGCATCGCCTATGAGTCACCGCTGACTGGCGTGCTGTTAGACACGCTTCGATTATGATCCCGACCACAACGCGAGCGACGCTGGTCGGAGCGCCGCAAGCTCTCGAGATTGACTGTCAGACTAAGCCCCGTCGGGGGATACGACGCGCGGGCTAAGTTGGACTCCGCCTGCCGCTGAGACGAAACGCGCATCTGTTGATACGTCATAGTCGGCCGCGAGGCGCAGCTCGCGCAGCGGTCGTGCTCGCCTGATCGATTCCTGGTAGAGCTCATGCGCTTTGTAGGCTGCGAGTTCCGTCTCGTTGTCGAACTCACCGTAGACTACGACGTCGATATCGTTGCCGAACTGGTCGGCCTTGCGATTGAGAGCAATCTCGAGCCGCCGGGCATGCGAGATCCTGGTGAGAAGCGATAGGCCTTCGATCATTTGGTCGATGTGGGCCTTATCTTTGGCCGTAAACAAGACAATGTGACGGATCATGGATGGCCATAGGTTAAAATCGCGAGCAGGTCGCATAGCTATCTTGGAATCGAGCCCGCTGCAACGCTAGCGCCTCATGCCGCCTCGCGCGGCAAACAGACAGGGTTTGACACTCTTGCGATGGCCTGCGGTCTGAAGCGGAGCCCGCCAATCTCATTCTAGTCAGGACGCGGGAAGGGCAAGGCGCTCAATCGTTTGAATGTGGCGTGAGAGCAGGTTGCAGGCTTGATCGACGTTGCGCGCTCGCAGTGCCTGCAGAATCAAGCGGTGATCCTGATTGGATCGCGGTCGCCCCCCAGCATTGCGCGCCATCGCGAACACCAATCGCGAATTTGCAAGCTGTAGTCCGTCGAGACTGGCGAGCAGGCGCGGCATCGCGCACGGCGCCACCAGCGCCTGGTGAAAGGCGCGGTTGGCCATCTCAAAATCCTGAATCGTCTGGGCATTGTCTCCTTCAATCAGGGCAAGCTCAATTCGTGCCAAATGGTTGGATGTGAACTTTGGCGCCGCATTGCGCAATGCGACCACTTCGAGCGCGGCACGCATCTCGGCGATCTCTTTCACTGAAGTGGTATCAAGCGGGGCAACCCGAACGCCGCGACGGGGCACAGCGACGACAAGATGTTGCGCCTCCAATTGCCGAAAAGCCTCGCGTACCGGGACGTGGCTCGAGTTGAACTCCCGCGCGACATGATCCTGCCGCAGCGGGGCATCTGGCTGGATGGCGCCGCTGATGATGCGCTCTCCGATTGACTCGGCAATGCGCCAGGCAACGGTCGTACTCTCGGTGTCGGTCATCATAGATTATCTATCGAAAAAACGGGTGCGTTCGCAAGCGGTGTGGATTAGCATCAAGCGAAGGTCAAAGATCATAGATAATCGCCCGTATTATCTATGATCAATCATTGATGGGAACGCAAGTCTTAATGATTGCCTCTGGGAGAGTAGAACGGAACGACAGTGGAAACGGCGCACAGCTCCGCAGTAACTGGGAGCGCGCCGAGGCCCAAGCGCTCTACAGCCTGCCGTTTGCCGACCTGATGTTTCAGGCGCAGAGCGTTCACCGCGACAACTTCGATCCAAACCACGTCGAAACCGCAAGCCTGCTCAGCATCAAGACCGGCGGCTGTCCGGAAGATTGCGGCTACTGCTCACAGAGCGCGCATTACCAGACCGGTCTGAAAGCGACCCGCCTGATGGATTGCGCCGATGTGGTCGCCAGCGCACAGCGCGCCAAAGATGCCGGCGCGAGCCGCTTCTGCATGGCCGCGGCCTGGCGCAGTCCAAAAGACCGCGATCTCGATCAGGTCTGCTATATGGTTAGCGCGGTCAAAGGTCTTGGAATGGAAACCTGCGTCACGCTCGGCATGCTGACCCCGAACCAGGCCATACAGCTCTTTGAGGCTGGACTCGACTTCTACAATCACAACGTCGACACCTCGCCGGAGTTCTACGGCAAGATCATCGGCACCCGTACTTTGCAGGATCGCATCGACACACTCGCACATGTTCGAGAGGCCGGCATCAAGGTGTGCAGCGGCGGCATTATCGGCATGGGCGAGCGCGTCGAGGACCGCCTTGGCATGCTCGTGCTGCTCGCCAATCTCCCCAGCCATCCGGAGAGCGTTCCGATCAACATGTGGAACGAGGTCGAGGGCGTGCCCGTCAACGACACCGCGGAGCGTCCCGAACCCTTTGCGCTGGTCCGCCTGGTGGCGACCGCTCGGATCATGATGCCGAAGAGCGTCGTCCGGTTGTCCGCTGGACGGCAGTATATGACCGATGAACTGCAGGCGCTGTGCTTTTTTGCCGGCGCGAATTCAATCTTCATCGGCGACACGCTCTTGACCACCAAGAACCCGCAGCGCGATCGCGACGCAAACTTGCTGGACCGGCTCGGCATCGCGTCCAGCCTGGCCTGAATCAATCAGAGCAGCGCGCGCCGCGCGGAACTCCAGCTTGGGCGAGAAATGCAGATTACGTTGATGAAAGGCAAAATCCATCGCGCCTCAGTCACCGAAGCCGACCTGCACTATGAAGGTTCGATTTCGATTGACCGTGCGCTGCTGAATGCTGCGGGATTCTTGATCAACGAACGCGTTGAAATCTACAACATCGACACTGGAGCGCGGTTTGCCACCTATGTGATCGAAGCGCCTACAGGATCAGGCATCATAGGTCTGAATGGTGCGGCTGCGCGACTCGCGATGCCAGGAGACAAAGTTATTATCGTTGCATATGCCTCCTTTGACGAAGCCGAAGCAAACAATTTCAAGCCGCACGTTGTGCTGGTCGACCGAGAAAATCGCATCTTGCCAGAAGCCAAGGGCCCGAAACTGAAGCCTTGTTCTTCGCCGCCATCAGACCCTTTGTAAGATCGATCGCTACTGTCCGAGTGAAGAATGAATCCAATCCATGCGACCAAAGTTGCCGATTATGTCGTAGCCTTGCACGCCCTGAAAGAAGACGACCGGCTGCGCGGCCTCAAGCCGCGTGCGGGGATCGATTTCGCGTCGAACGACTATCTCGCGCTGGCGAGCGCACCGCGCATGAAAACGGCTGTCTTGGACGCGCTCGAGGCCGGTACACCGATCGGTGCCGGCGGCTCGCGGCTTTTGCGCGGCAATTGCGATGAGCACGAACGTCTCGAAGCAGACGCTGCAAGTTTCTTTGGGGCGGAGACAGCGCTTTTCTTTGGCGGCGGTTATGTCGCAAATTTCGCTGTCCTGACAACGCTGCCGCAGCGGGGCGATTTGCTCGTTCTTGATGCTCTGGTGCACGCGAGTATTCATGAAGGCGCGCGAGCTGGCCGGGCCGACTTTCGGACAAGCGCGCATAACGATCCGGAGTCGGTCGAAAGCGCGATTCGTGACTGGCGGGCCGGTGGCGGAATGGGCCGGATCTGGATCGTGGTCGAAAGTCTCTACAGCATGGACGGCGACTTTGCGCCTCTCAAAGATATGGTCGCGCTCGCCGACCGGCATGATGCGTTCCTGATGGTGGATGAGGCCCACGCAACAGGCGTTTACGGCGAGCAGGGACGAGGACTCACCGCGCCCTATGAGGGACGCGAAAATCTGCTGGTCGTTCATACCTGCGGCAAGGCGCTGGGCGCGGCCGGCGCGCTCGTCACTGCGTCCGGCGTGCTGCGAGACTTTATGGTCAATCGTTGCCGTCCATTCATCTTCGCGACCGCACCATCGCCGCTGATGGCTGTCGCCGTGAGGGAGGCGATTCTGATCCTGCAGCAAGAACCCGATCGACAGCAGCGTCTCACCAAGCTGGTCGCGTTCTCGCATCGGGAGATGAGAGAGCGCGGCTGGAAAAGTCCTTCGGATTCGCAGATCGTACCATGCATCGTAGGCGACAATGCGCGCACGATGCGGCTCGCCTCTGCATTGCAGGCTCGCGGGTTCGATATCCGCGGAATCCGGCCGCCAACCGTCCCGACGGGCACGGCCCGGTTGCGAGTTTCACTGACGCTTAACGTGGAGGAGGACGACGTGCGTGCAATGCTCGATGCCTTGATCGAGGAGACGAAAGGCGAGCTTCAATGAGTGTCAAAATCGTCGTGACGGGCACAGGTACCGGAATTGGAAAGACGGTGTTTTCCGCGGGGCTCGCCAATCTCCTCGGAGCGGACTATTGGAAGCCGATTCAGGCTGGTCTCGAGGGAGAAACCGATACCGAGGTCGTCTCTTGTCTTGGCGGCCTCTCGGCCGATCGCATCCTGCCGGAACGCTACCGCCTTCGGACCCCCGCTTCTCCCCATCATTCTGCCGAACTTGACGGAGTTCGCATCGACGCGGATTTGCTCGATGTGCCCGATACCGGGGAGCGGCCTTTGGTGATCGAGGGCGCGGGCGGGCTGATGGTGCCGCTGAGCGGCGACACACTCTACATTGATGTCTTCGAGCGATGGCGGCTTCCAGTGGTGCTTTGCGCAAGCACAGCGCTGGGCACCATCAATCACTCGCTGCTGTCGATAGAGGCTCTCCGAAAACGCGAAATCCGCATTCTTGGGATGGCCTTCATTGGCGAAAGAAATGCTGAGACTCAGGTTGCAATTCGCGAGATGGGGCGGGTGCGCTGGCTAGGGCGATTGCCATGGCTTTCTCCCCTCACGGCAGACACGCTGCAGGCCGCATTCCAAGCCTCATTCCGTGCTGATGATTTCAATCCGTGATGCCGAAGACAAAGTCGCCGATCTGGCATCCGTTCACGCAACACGCGCTTCAAGGCGAAATGACAAAGGTTGTGCGTGCTGATGGTGCTTATCTCCACACCGCAGATGGACGCCGTATTATCGATGCAATCTCATCTTGGTGGGTCGTAACGCATGGTCATTGCCATCCCCACATTGTAAGCGCCATTCAGGAACAAGCCGGTAAGCTCAATCAGATCATCTTTGCCGGCTATACCCACGATCCGGCTGAAGAGCTTGCTGCGCAACTGTTGAAAGTCGCACCCCGTGGTCTCGACTATGTCTTCTTCTCCGACAGCGGCTCTACCAGTGTCGAAGTCGCCTTGAAGATGGCACTCGGGTATTGGCATAATATCGGTCAGCAGCGAAGACGCATTGTCGTAATGCAACACTCCTACCACGGCGATACGGTTGGGGCGATGTCCGTTGGTGCCAGAGGCGTGTTTAACGCGGCGTACGGTCCGCTGCTGTTCGATGTTACCTCGATCCCGTTCCCTGCGAGAGGTCGTGAGCAGGCGACACTCGTTGCGCTCGAGTCGGCATGCCGAAACGAGATGCCAGCCGCCTTTCTTGTGGAGCCTCTGATATTGGGGGCGGGCGGGATGCTGATGTACCCAGCCTGGGTGCTAACAGCGATGAAGCGGATCTGCGAGGCGTCGGACGTCCTGTTCATTGCCGACGAGGTCATGACGGGCTGGGGCCGCACCGGATCGCTATTTGCTTGCGAGCAGGGCAATGTCACGCCCGATATCGCTTGCTATTCGAAAGGTCTCACGGGAGGGGCGCTCCCACTCGCGGTTACGCTCTGCCGTGCGGACATTTTCGACGCGCATTATTCGAAAGATCGTATGCGTACGTTCTATCATTCGAGTTCATATACGGCGAATCCCGTAGCCTGTGCCGCTGCAAAAGCGAACCTGGATCTTTGGTGGTATCAGGACTCCCGCGAGCGCGCCACTTCGCTCGCCGCCATGCAAGAGCGGGCAATTGAGCCATTCCGCGCCGACGCGCGCTTTGAAAACGTTCGTCGTTCCGGGACCATCACAGCGCTTGATTTGAAAACGAGCGATGGCGGCTATTTGGCGGACATCGGTCCGAAGCTTCAGGCTTTCTTTAACGACCGAAATCTGCTGCTGCGCCCGCTCGGCAATACCATCTACGTGATGCCGCCCTATTGCGTCACCGCGGTAGATCTCGACGAAATCTACGCTGGCATCAGCGATGCTGCCGATGCGCTGGCTTGAAGGCGCGCTTTTCGAGTTCGGACTCGCGCTCCTCCTCGGTAGCGATTCTGATCATCTCAGAAAGAAGGCTGAAAGACGGCCTCCCGTACAAAGCACCCTTGCGTTAATGAAGTCCGTGACTTCCTGGGAAGTTGACCAATGAAGCTTGGGCGTGATGGACCATGTCGGTGGCGCAAGCCGGCTTGATGGCTTGCAGTTCCTGATGTCAGTCCGCATCAGATTTTCGATCTTGCCGCCGCCGCGGACGCTCCCAGCACGATCACGAAGCAGGACCAGTGCTGACCGCAGGTCGCCAATAGCAGAGGCGTTGAAATCCACCGAAGAAGCCGGAGATCCAACAGGATTTGAGCGCGATAACGGGACGTGTTGCATTGATGGATTGTCCGAAGTGCTCCAATATGAAGCTGAAACGACGCAAATGTGAAGCCGAGACAACGCTCTCATGTGACCGAGACTAGTTGCGTACAATGTCTGGGGAGCAAAGGCGCAAGATCTGGCAAAGTCAGCGTGCCCCAGCCAGAACATGGGGCAACGCCGCTGGGAGATATGATGTTGGACCGTGACGGTGACTTGATCTTTCAACTTCTGCTTTACCTTAGTCTAGTGCTTATTGTTGCGTCTCTGATGGGCTTAAGCGCGATGGGGATTGCAGCATGGTCGAGCGAATGACCGTCAGCAAGTATCAGTTCGCGTGCGAGCTGCGGCAGTTGATCGAGAAGCACATCGGCCCGTCGAGCACGTTCGAAGACTACGTCCTCATAATCGGGGAGCTGGAAGGGGCGAAGAACAGGCTGGAGCTGGAGTCCGAGAAGTTCTCGGACGAGGAGGTTGACGCCTGCGAATTATAGCGAGCGCTTCGCACTGCGCAGATCTGGTAGGCGGAGGATAGTCCCGCAGGATATGTCGATTGAGCAATTTGCGCCAGCAGCTCATCCTTCGGCATGAGATGCTGAGCATTCTAAGCCCGGTCGACTGGCCGCGAGCAATTATGATCGGGGTGAAGTGGCGGCGCTGCGCCGGCGGCGCCTCAGAACTGACCTATCACGCGGCTGAATGCCGGGTGCACTCGGCTCTTCAGCTTAATTCAGTGTTCGCACCGGCTGCCCTTGTAGGCGCACTTCCGGCGCTTGGAGATCAAGTCCTCGATTCCTATCCGGCAGGCCGCCCAAAACAGATCTGGCGCGACGTCACGAAGATGCCTTCGGACCGACCGCGCGGAGAAGCGCCGCGTGAACTGCTCGTAGTCTTCCATGCCATTTGCGGTGCCGTATAGGACAAAGTCAGCGTCGCCTCTGACTTAAGATCCAAACACGACTTTAGCTGACGATTTGAGGACCTTCTTGAACTTATCGATTATATCCGAACGCTCCCGCTCCAGGTGACCAGGCCGCGATTTCCATCACCAAAGCGCTCTTCTGGAGGACGGGCAGAGGCTTCACCTCACCCTGGCGAGAGCGCAGTCACGATCCTCTTTCCCTGGCGATCGTAATCAACCTCTGCGCTATGATGACGCGTTGAAGGGATCGGATTCTTGGGCCCTCCCAAGTTCGGATGTGATCCCTGGTTCCCACCCAAAGTGAACGTGACTCAGGGGACGAACTCTTCGTGGTTGAGCTGCATCGGATGGAATCGAACCACCCTTGATCGACGGTTCACGGCCCGATCGATAGGAACGCGCGGGCAATTCATTTTGGTGAGCATCTTAGCGCGACTCTTTCCAGAATACCTTATGGGCGTCCCGGCGGGTCATACGCGGATTTCCGTCCATACAACGACCGAGATTGGGACATTCGGACTCAAGCCCTGTGGCGCGGCTGGGCTTTCTCTGAGAATCGCTCCGTCCGTCGTCGGGTCGCTTGGATCGGCTTTGGGATGCAGCGGCGGTGTGCGTAGCCGCCGAGGACGACAACACGCGGCCCGATCTGTCCGCAATGAATGCACCGCCTCAACTTGTGGCGCCAGGGATCTCTCGGTGCCATTGGCGCGGATCCTAGGGGGTTTCGCGCGGACGGCGGCGAACGGTCTCGCCGCCGTCCGGAAGCCTGATTGTCTGCATGGTCGGTCCCTCGATATTTTCCAATTGAAGGTTGCTCTCGCCGGCACGCCGCGCCTTGAGGTCGAGCGCGTGCTCGGCCAATATCCGCGAGCCGCCGCGCCTCGCCCGCGCCTCGGCCTCCTCAACGATGCCTTGCTCGATCGCTTGCTGGGCCAGGGTTGGCATGGTCGCGCCTCCTTGGTTTTCAGTCGGCGTCGCGGCTGAGGCGACCTCGGGGGTGATCGCAGAGCTCGAGGAATTGACCGCGAGCAGCTCCCGCAGGCGCTCCATGCGGGCGATCTGGAAAGGATAGGCGGGCTTGATCATCGGGGCAGGTCTCTCTGATCGAATGAGAGGACGCCGACAATGAAGATGACGACGAGCGTGCACGCGAGGAGTTTTATCAGCGGTCTGGGCTGGTCGTTGTCCGCAGAACCCCAGTCCGCGCCATAGATGCGTGCCATCTGGCGATGGGCGCTGCTGACAAAGGCGCGCTCGATGGAGCGTGCGGCAATGAATGAAGCGACCAGTGCGAGGACGCAGGCTAGATAGTCATCCATAAAACCCCACAAAAAGTTGCTGCCGGCGACCGTGGTGAAAGAGAGTGCCGCGACAGCATTGCGAAAATTCTCAACCACGATGTTCCCTTCAGGCCCTAATTGGCGGAGGGATGATAGCCATGCAACCATGGCGATCAGCGGCGTTTATAGCCGTCATTCGCCGCTTTTCTGCTTGGTCGGTTTCGGTGCGTCCGGTTCTCTCGAGAGTTCAGATCGCGCTTCCAGTGGCATGTCCGGGTGATGGAGCTCATCCGGTAAAAGCGGCACCAACCGGCAAGCAGCCGAGCGTCCCGTTATGCCCCCGCGAACACAGGTATGGGTCCCCTGAACGGTTCAGAGAGCCAACCTGGTAAGTGTCGTCGCTTTTGCCGCAACGAATGCCTGCGCCGGCAAGTCCTCCAGGAGTCCGCGGTGGAACGCAGCTAACCAGGCGTTTCGTCCTGTGGTGATATAATGATAGCTCACGAGCTTGATGAGCTCTGCATGGATATCTGCGACCGAAATGGGACCAGCCGTGGGTCCCATGGTGCGCATATATTGTGGTAGCGTCGCCCAAGCGTTCGTACAGGCGCGTTGAAACTGCTCACCGAGCACATACTTCAAATGAAAAGCGATACGCTTTTGCACGGACGGCGGATGGTGAGAGCTGGGAATAGCTTCAAATCGCGCCGCCGGATACGGTTGGATGATCCGTATCTCCCAGAGGTCGGAGTTGGCCAGCGTGTCGAAATAAGGATGGATGAGCCACTCCTCCGGGCTTTCACCTTTATAGGTACTGCCCTTGACCGATGAGTTGCAGCTCGTGCAGGCCGGAACCAGGTTCGCCGCCATGACCGAAAACTCTGGAAACGTTTCCTTTGGCAGAAAGTGGTCAAGGGTGCCCGTCACCGAAGAGCCACACATCGGACAGCTCGCGACTTGTTGGCTACGCAGGTTCTTGAAACGAGTCACACTCTTTCGAGTCTCGTAAAGCTTCTGCTGAACCGTGCCCAGCGCCGCTGGGAATTTTGAGCCAACGATCGACCAGGGATTGCCGCCATGCACTCGATAGGCGTGATAACACGACGCCCACAGGCCAAGGTAACTACTCCAGGCGGGCTCCGCACAGATCTTGTTGAGGTAAGCATCGTCCTCCGCAGACGATGGAGCGGTTAGCGCAATCATTGCTGTCGCATGCGAAGGAGGTGCGCCACATAGGAGAGCGTTTCTGGATTCAACCTCTCGCCGTGATCTTGAACGATGCGCTCGATCGTCACTTCGGAACCGAGACGATTGACCCAATCTACCAGCAAGTCCTGGTAGCCGTGGGACATGTCGCTATCGCCGAATACAAATTGGGAGATGCTGTCAATGCTAGCTCCGAACGTTTGGAGCCTAGGTTGATTGATCGAAATCACTCTCTCATTAAGCGATAATATTCGCACTCGCTGCCGAGGGACTTCCCTTACAACATAAGCAGAATGTGTCACGATAATTGCCACGGATCTCGTCGCAGCCAGCAGCGTGTGCAGGATCGACATGAAGTCCGAAACATAATTCGGGTGTAGGTGCGTTTCCGGTTCGTCAAACAGCAGCATACTGCCTTGTTCGATCGACCCGACGGCCTGGGCCGCAAACCTCAGCATCGCTTGCTCTCCGCTGCTGAGTGTGCGGGGCGCTTCGCCTAGGCCGAATGTCACCGGCGACCTGGACCAGTCGACCATGCGAACCAACTGCAACTGGCGCTGCTCGTTCAGCGATCTGAACAGGGGAAAATAGGCTCTACCCTGCCAGGTTCTCACATCGAACAGATCGTGAGGCTCCGATTGATCCCTGAGAGGCAGGTGGATCGTTTTTGAAAAGGACAGGGGGGCTAGTGACCTTTCCAGCATGTTCAGCCGGCTCGGTCCGCTAAATGGCATACCTTGAGTGAAAGGCTCAAACTGCCTATGATCGCGCAGGCAATCGATCAATGCGCCGGTCGATGCATCGGCTTCAGTGTCCGTATTGGCGATCATCGAAAAATACTGATAGTCGACGCCATCCCAAGGCGGAATCGATCGTGGGTAGGAGTCCGACGCCACAGATGAAAAGACCATCAACCGGCTGAACGTCGGGGCGGTTTCGAAAACAGTCGAGACTACCGGCTCACCGACTTGGGGAGATCGTTGCGAACGGATGAGGCTTAGCAATAGCTGGGTCTTGCCGGTTCCGTTTCGTCCAATTAGGACCGCGACACGATCACGATTAAGTTCGTCCGGTCGGAAGTCGAAATCGATGTCATAAGGATTGTCGGCCGCAAGCAGGTTCGTCGCCATATGGAAGCTTGTCGCCGCATCAGCGACGGGAGCTTGCAGTTCGGGCCGCAAATAGCGACGGCCATGACGGAACGCGACATAGTTGGAGCTGGCCCTTAGTGCGCCCAGGTGAAATTGGTCTGTGTCGAAAAGCGGCAGACGTGTGGTATCCATGCCCTCTGTCCGAAGAACGACCGCGTCACCTAGCAATCGCAGTGACGTTATGGCGCGCGCGAAGCCAAGCAGTTGAATCAGCGAGCCGTAAGACTCGACGTTATCGAGAATGCCAACGTAGCTCGCATTCGCAAGCTCGATTGGCACCCAAGGCTGGTGAAGAAGGAGTTGGTTGAAGAAGCCATCAGTTCGACCGAACCCTGAGACCATAAGATGCATATCGAACGGGATGGGCTGTTGTTGCGGGAGCAGCACCAGCAGACGTGCGGTGAAATAGTAGGTGAAATCATTCCAGGTACTGTATTGGGGTATCACCGCGACGGCAGGTCGTGCGATCGGGGCAAGCGCTGCCGCATTCGCGTCGCGCGCAAAGATAACGGGAACCGGGGAGTTTGCGGGAATGGGCTCTGCGGTGCTCACGATGCGCTGAACTATACGGAATCGAGAATCGGGTGGCAATCCTCGATTGTCGATTACAATAATTGCGCTTTGTGGCAACCCATACTTTAGGGTGCCGAATAGCTATTAGTTACGCGTTTGATCCAGGACAGTCTTGAGGTTGGCGCGGATCGTCTTCGAGATCGCGCTTACCGGTTTATCGAGAATCTTGGCAATCGCGTTGATAGCAACCTCTACGTCCCTCGGCTCGGCGGGTCGGCCATCCACATTCGTGAACGGGCCATCGGTTTCGGTCAGCAGACGATGCATCGGCAAGCTTGCGATAAAGGCCCGTCCACGAGCTGACGCGTCATCTCGGCGTTTCGCACAAATCATCTTAGGTTGGTGGGAATCACGCACCCAACCTCAAATCGGAAAAACCAAGGCATTGCCGCTTGCATTACGAGCATTTGTGCCACGAGTGGAAGATGCGGATCGCATTTGCGCTTCCCCGATCTTGCGGCCACTCGAAATTTCGCTCGTGGGTCGTGAAATGCAACGGCTCGGCCACAGAGGTACCCGCACAATTCGCCACTCGCATCATCGCGGTCGGCTTTCCGAGCAGCGAATGGAGCGGTTCTTTGGCAAAAGACCGAGCAAGACTTGCTGAAAGCACGTTCCCGTCACGGACATAGGCGACCATCATGGCTTCTTGCATCGCCCAGCTGTAGTCTCCGTTGATGAACCGAAACGCACCCTTGGTCCCGTAATGCGTTTCGAACGAATGATCCTTGTCGACTGGTTTGCATTCTACAAACAATGCATCCAAGCTCGACAGCGCGAGCGGCGCATCTCGTACGAGATCAAAGACGAGATCCGGCTTCTTGCTCGGATGCTTGCCATCATAATTCGTAACTTCCGCACCACGCCGTACCTTCTGAAAGATGCGCTCGTCGAAGCCAGCCACCTTGCCGCTCCTTCGAAGACGGTTCTCGAGTATCCACTCTAATTGTTGGGTTATGGCATTCTCTTGGGCTGACGAAAGCTCAAAACCCGCCGGAGGCGCTCCCCGCAACAACGAGAACGCATGACAGATCGCGTTATGGGCAATCAGCAGAACAGAGTCGTCTAACGCCGGATGCGGTAGACGATAGTCGATACCTTCGGCGAAGAATCCCGCAATGCTCATCTGTGCCGAAATGCCCTTAGATGCTGCCGAACAATGTGCAGTCCGCAAAGTCGGGCTCGGCTTTTGCTCCAGAAACGGCGCTGATTGAGCAGGCCAATCAGGAGGCCCTGCTGCGGCAAGACCATGATTACGCGACTGGCGGCCGTACGATTGGCTTCCCGCATCACCTTGGAAACCAGAGTTGATGAGACATCAGAAGCCGCGTGCGCCGGCGCAAGAGTAATAAACCGCCACGAAGGCATCCATGTATCCGTGAGTTCGTTCAGGGGCTCGATGCGCAGCTCTCCAATGGTTGGCTGTACAAACGGCTGCAACATGCCGTGAAGATACCGACAAAACCGATCGCAATCGTTCTTGTCAGGCGGAAGAGCGGCGGGGTCGCGGGCAGACTTGTATGGTAAGCCGAATTGTACGGTGTCGCGGACGACATCGATGTCATGCGCGCTGAGTCCGTAGAGACTGAATATAAGCTGATCGATCTTTTCCCAGGGTTTCACCTGGTTTGCCATAAGTTGCGACGAGAGCGTACGAATTTGCTGCCTTTCCGAGGTCCCGAGCGCGGAAGGCTCGAGGAAAGGAAATCGATCCAGCTCCTCCTTCAGAATCGTGCGATAGCTCGCGCCGAGGCGCGAACTATGCGTCAGATAGAAGTGTTGCCAAAGCTCACTATGAACGACGAGATAAAGCAGGCGAGCCAACAAATCAGCATCGCGATAGCCGTTCGTTGAATATCCATAATAGCTTTTTGAGAACGCAATGGGCCGGCTTGCCGACAGGTATGCCTTCGGTCGATCTCTGGTTTCACCTGGAGCTTGCGGGATGACGACCAGGGGAGCCTTATACAGCTCGGGCTCACGCGGCCGATTCGCAGTCGTTCGCCTGTGCTTATTCCGCCAGAGATCAAGTTCACCAAAATTGATGTCAAACCCATTCGTTGGAGGCTCAAAGTCGGGCAGGGCTAGAATGTGCTTTGCCGCGACCTGCGGAAGACTTTTTACGTTGTAGCCTTCGTTCGAGAACAGGCCCAACCGTTTCCACAGCTCTCCGAGATTGGGAAGTTTTCGCTCGGCAATCTTATCCCATACTTCAACGTCCAAGACCGTGCCAACCCCTAGAGTCTTCAACATCCAAGGTCTCTTTACGACGGCATCAAGCGACACCGGCTGAGCAGACTGGTAGTCAATGCGAAATTCTGCCCGTTTAGTAAGAGCATTCTCGCGCAGCGGCGTAACAAATTGAAACTGATGTCCAAGCGGCGCTGGCGCGTTCCGAGCAAACAGAAGCATGAACGGCAACTTCATATGCCGCCAAACCGCCGTTTCCTCCAAATCTGACGCGTTCAAGATACCTGTCACCGTCAGGCCACGAAATAGTGCCTCTCTTGCTAGCCGACCCGTACCGCTTTGCTTGAGGATAATCCGAGCCGGGAGTGCAAAGGCGATGACGCCGCCGTGCTTGGCCCATTCCGTTGCGCGCCAAACAAAGGGAAGGTCCGGATTGTTATCAGGATTTTCGTAAACTTCCGGCGAGAGGCCCTCGATATTCCTCGCTGTGAGCGCGCGCCGACTAATTGCGGTGAATTCTCGGTTGATCTTACTATGGCGCTTGCGATCGGCAGTCTTTTCGGCAGCGGTCGTTGCTTTCGACCGCAGCCGCGTCCAAGGCGGATTTCCAAGGACAACATCGAAAAATGCATCGAATTCCTTCGGTACATGTGACGACAGACTTCCGAGGCCAAATCCGCGCGTAGCTTCATTGCTCGCAGGGGAATCAAAGTTGAACAGAACCTCACCCTGCAACGCTCGCGGAAACTTGAGTATCTTCGGAGGTCGGGTTGTGCCGTTCACCTCGATGGCCGTGACGTACAGCGCAAGCGCGGCCAGCCGTAACGCCGATTCACTGACGTCAAATCCGCGTATCTGCCGATAGAGAATCCGGTGAATAGTGTTCTTGTCGGGCCTTCGTCCTTCCTTCTGCCAGTGAAGTCGGATCAATTGCCTGAACGCTAGCACCAAGAATACGCCGGCCCCGCATGACGGATCCAGAATGACGGCATCACAGGCGTCCTTCGCGCCGGCGAGTGCCTCCTCGACGAGAAGTTGGGCAACATTCTTGGGCGTATAATGGACGCTCGTTTCTTCGGCGTGGGCTTCATCCCAGCGATGGCTGAATGTTTCGTAGACCTGGCTCAGTACTCCGATTGGAATATGCGCAAAATCGAAGTCGTCCCAGTCGATCCTCGTCTGGAATGTTGAATCACCCAGGTGCTTCCAGCCACGCATGATGGCCTGCAGATGAAGAAAAATCTTACCGTCGGTTTTTTTGTCGGCTTCGCGGAAGAACTTCCTGTACGCGGCAAGCCGTTTTGCTGGATCGGCATGTGCTACTTCGTCCACAAGCGGCAACAGATCGCCATTGAAAGTTTCGTCCAGCCAGCACGACGTGGCTGCCGCGCGCTCGGTGTCGGAAAAGACGTCTTTCAAATCCTTGGCTTTTGGCGAGATCTCGTGGAGCTCAGCCGGCAGAACGATCCTGCGATCATGGAGAAACCGAAAGAACAGGGCTCGCCCTGCAACGGACAGCACCTCAAGCGGTGACATGCGCCCGGCGAGAGCCGCGTCTGCCTCCGTCAGCAGCTCGTGAATCTCATCGAACACATAGTCCGGGGCGGTCGGCTGTCCCTCGATGCTGACCAGGCCTGTTGCCAAACCTTGGAAGAGCAGGGGATCCGGGTTGGTCAGCGAGACCAGCTTCGGCGTTGCGCCATCTAGTTCCGCGCGACTGAGGTTGATCGGATAAAGCGTCAGCTCGCCGGGCCGCACAACGCCCAACACCGCATGCTCACTTCGGTTTGCGAGCAACTGGCCGAGCTGACGCACTTGATTGTCGCTCGGTTGAACGCGATCCGTCAGGCCATCGACCAGATAAAGGATCGGACGCCCCTGAAACTCGGCGACCGCGCTCGGCCGTAAATCGTTGGCCCGCCGGCCCGACATCAAATCCAGATAGTTGAGATGGGCGGCGTCTGGCGTCCCGTCGAGCGCGATCAGCTCCGGACAGCCGATCTTGCTCATCTCACGTTCGAGCATGCTGAGGAAGGGTGAGGGTGATACTTCAGCCACGTTCACACCAGCCGAAGAATACCGACCAAGACACCCGCGACGCGGAGCGCGCCGGCGTTGAACTGGTCGAAAACGAGATCTGGAAACTCCGGATTCTCAGCGCGAAGTCGAATACCGGCACTGCTCTGGAAAACACGCTTGAGGGTCGTCTCTTCGCCGATCAGAACGGCAGCAATTGCGCCGTTCGCAACCTCCGCCTGGGTGTTCAGAATCGCAATGTCGCCGTCGAAGATACCCGCACCCTCCATGCTACTTCCCCCAACGCGCAACGCAAAAAGACGGGCGCCCCGTAAGAGCGCCCGCGGCAACGGAATCCTGGCTTCAACATTCTCGAGAGCGTCAGTTGGGTTGCCGGCAACGATCCTGCCCAAGAGTGGCACCCGCACGAGATCGCCTAAAGCGGAATCTTCACGATCAATGCGAATTCCGCGGGCCCGGCGCGGTGCACGCTTCAAATAGCCCTTCTGCTCAATGAGCCGCAGGTGTTCGCGCGCGGCATTCGGGCTCTTGAAGCTGAACCGGCCACAAATCTCCTCCAGAGTCGGTGGTGCGCCAACCGCGGCCATATATTCTTCAACAAAATCAAAGATTTGTCGTTGTCTCGGAGTCAATTCCGCGTCAATGCCCATCGCCGAGCATGATACTGTAAAAAAGTACAGTATTCAAGCTTCGCTTCCGATATGCCGACGCGATGCTGCTGCCCCGACAACGGTGCGCTGGTCCGAGGTTTCCGCGCGCCGCTTGATGGAAATCTCGGCCTCAGGTGGAAATAAGATATAGGTATCAATAATTAACCAATGGTGGCTTGGCGGCCGGGGCACTGAACGACGGCTTGCCCCGCGAGGCCGCATTGCACCTTCGTGCTGCGGGATTTCTGACCCTTACTTCGGGTGCTTTGTCTGAGCCGCCCTAATGACGCGCCCGGCCTGCTTGGCCTCGTCGGGAAGTTTGGGAAGCCCTCGATGGTCTCGCGATTTTCGGGGTTGTTCAGCCGACAACTGTGCTTTGCGCCGAGCTTCTCGAACTCTTCGATCGCTGCGAAATCCACAGATACTTCGAAAGCACACCAGCATCGGTCTTGGCGAGACCCCGTTTGAGTATCAACCCGATATCACGCGGGTAATCTACGGAAGCTCGCGCGTATCGACCGATCGGTCCTTCCGTCTAGCGTCCTGCAAGTTCGTGGGCTACAGGAGATCGAACGCCACCAGCACGATCTTGGTCGACTTACCCTTGAGCTCGTTCTGCACCGAGAAATCGGTGCTGCCGTCGGCAGCGGGGACGACGATAGGTCGATGACGGCCGAGCTCGCCCTGGTGCGCCAGGCGTCGTGGGCGACCTTCTTGAAGCGATGCGTCCAGTCGTGGCCTCGCCGGGTAAAGATCTTGGCCACCTCGTTGGCCAGGTGGACCTGGACGCGGTAGCCGTCAAACTTGATTTGGTGAATCCATCGCCTGCCGGACGGCACCCTCTCGATCGAGGTTGCCAAGGCCGGTTCGATGAAGCCGGGCAACGGCGCCTTGACGCCGATGGCGGCCGATTTCTTGCGCTGAAACGCCACTGAAGGACTCCACCAAACTGCCACAGTTCGAATCGTTCCGGAACCCGCGAATCCTTTGCTGGGTTGCTTCTTCATCATCCGCGAGATTTGCGGTAGCTAGAAGGTCATTGGAATGCGTCGAACCTCTGTCGCATTGATTATCGCCATTCTGTCGAGCGTAGCGTTGGCCGACAATTTTGTAGGCCAGGCCAGTGTTATCGACGGCGACACATTGGAAATACATGGAGTGCGCATCCGGCTCTGGGGCATCGATGCACCGGAGAGCAGCCAGCTGTGCCGTGGCGACGACAGCTTACAATATCGGTGTGGTGGGCAGGCCGCGAAGGACCTTGACGCCTTTATTGCCCGCCGTCCCATCAATTGTGTTCCCGTCAGCCTCGACCCGTATGGCCGCACGGTTGCTACCTGCTCGGTCGCAGGCACCGATCTCGGTGATTGGCTTGTACGCAACGGTCTTGCGCTGGATTGGCCCCAATACTCGAAGGGCAGGTATCACGAAGCTCAGCGCGAGGCTGAGCGCGCGGGCCGAGGACTCTGGAAGGGCAGCTATGTCGAGCCGTGGCTCTATCGTGCATGCATCCGCGCAAGTGGAAAGCCGTCCGCCTGTTCGGACGATGCAAATGCCAATCCTTGATGCGATCCCTGCAAGGCACCAATCCAGAACGTGCGTCAGCCAATCATGGCACTTGCGCAGGTGGCTCTGGCGCCGTTTGGGCTGCTCACGCTACCCATCATTTTCAATCACCTCACTGCACAATGGGAATGAAATGGTTGCAGCCACCGGTGAATTGCCGGCCTCTGGTTACGCGCTTGAAGTGGACGGCCGGCTCAACGCCGAATTTGCAACCAGAGACGGCGCAAGGGCGGGTGACGAAGAACTAAAGAAGCGTTTTCCCATGCTTCAGATCAGGATCGACGACGCGCAGACCAATGCGCGCGAGGAAATCTAGGTCCTCCGACTTAAGCCCTGGTGGAGTTCTTCCGCTTGTGCGCGTGCGGCTTCCGCCGCAGCGGGCTCTCGTAAACCGAGCCGCTTTGCGTCTCGGCCGTCCGGCGTCGATCCCTCGCGCAAGAGCTGCGGAGCTCCTTGCCGGGGGCACTCGTGAAAGGGGCTCGCCTTCGGCGATCGCTATCACTGCCCCGTTCCCGGGTGCCGCTGTTAACCGGTCTCGTCGCTACACTCGGACCCGCGTGCCCCTTCGGGTCGCTATGCTCACGCTCTCCGGGTGCCATTTTCTGTTGATGCGATGCGCCCCTGGCGCACGCCTGGCCAGGGCCTTCGGCCCGGGCACCTCAATGCCAAGCGCCGTGAAGATCTGCGACGGAAGGCGGACCGGGTCGCAAATGTCGCATTCTGAATAGAGGCTGAGAGTAAGAGTGTCGCGCGGTTTTGCCGTGACGGGTTACAGGCTGCGAGAGAGGCTCGCGGCGCCCGTCGCGGAGATCCGCGATGTCCAGACATCATCCTCGGGCGCGCACCCGTGAGGACCGGACGAGCCTTTATGACGACATCACAAACAAGATCATCGCCGAACTGGAGGCCGGTCGTGTGCCGTGGGTGCAGCCTTGGGGCACCGCGGCGGCGACGGCGCCTTTGGCCATGCCGAAGAGTGCTGCGACCGGCCGCCAATACAGCGGCGTCAACATACTAATTCTCTGGGGGGCTGCCACTGAACACGCATTCACAGGTCAGAGCTGGCTCACATTCCGCCAGGCGCTAACGCTCGGTGGTCACGTTCGCAAGGGCGAGCGCGGCACGACCGTCGTCTATGCCGACCGCTTTGTGCCGGTCGACGAACAGCGCCGCGCGAGCGAGAACGGTGAGGAAGCGCAGACCATTCCGTTCCTCAAGCGCTTCACACTTTTCAACATCGATCAATGCGAGGGCTTGCCTCCGGAGATCGCAACAACAGCGCCGCCTCCGCCGCCAGACCTGATCGAGCCGAAGGTCGAAAAGCTCATCAAGGCGACTGGCATCGACTTCCGCATCGGCGGCAACCGCGCCTTTTATGCGCCGACAGAAGATTATGTTCAGGTGCCGCCACCGCAAGCCTATTTCGAGCCGATCAACTGGCATCGAACGGCCTTGCATGAGCTGGCGCATGCCAGCGGCCATCCGTCACGTCTCAACCGTGACTTGTCGGGCAGCTTTGGTACCAGGAAGTATGCCTTCGAGGAGCTCATCGCCGAGATGTCGTCTGCGTTCAGTTGCGCTTCGCTCGGTATTGTGCCGACGGTCCGGCACGCCGACTATATCGGCTCCTGGCTTGAAGTGCTGCGCGAGGACAATCGTGCAATTGTGCGCGCTGCTTCGCAAGCCAGCAAGGTCGCGGATTATCTCCTTAGCTTTCTGCCGGAGTCTGTTGTCGACCTGAGGACCGAGACAGCGGAGCAGGAGGCCGCGTGAGGATCTCGCCAGTCGCTTCGGAAACGAGAGTGAGAGGGGAGATGCGGTTTTCGCGACGGGTTGGAGGCCGAGAGAGAGGCTCCCGGCCGCCCGTCGTGGAGATCAGACATGACGAAGGCTGTCCAAAAGATCACCTTGTCGCCCTCCCGTGATATTCCGTTCAACAAGCTGGTGCTGAGCCAGTCCAACGTCCGGCATGTGACGGGGGGCATTTCCATCGAGCAACTCGCCGAAAGTATCGCGCAGCGTACGCTCCTGCAAAGTCTCAACGTGCGGGCGGTCGTGGACGCTGAAGGCAACGAGACCGGCATGTTCGAGGTGCCGGCAGGTGGCCGGCGCTATCGCGCGCTGGAACTTCTCGTAAAGCAGAAGCGCATGGCGAAGACGCAGGCGGTTCCTTGTGTCGTGCGCGAGGGGGGCATCGCTGAAGACGACTCGCTCGCAGAGAATGACGAGCGGGTAGGACTTCATCCGCTCGATCAGTTCCGAGCCTTCCAGACCTTGAGTGGCGCCGGCCTGTCCGAGGAGGATATCGCGGCTCGGCACTTCGTGACGCCGGCTGTCGTGAAACAACGGCTCCGGCTGGCGTCCGTGTCGCCAAAGCTGCACGACGTCTATGCCGAAGACGGCATGACCCTCGAGCAGCTCATGGCCTTTTCGGTCACGGCGGATCACACGCGCCAGGAACAGGTCTGGGAAAATGTCAGCCGATCCGGCTATGATGAGCCCTATCAGATCCGGCGAATGCTCACGGAAAACACCGTGCGCGCGTCGGATCGTCGCGTGCAGTTCATTGGTCTGGATGCTTACGAGCAGGCTGGTGGCAGCGTTTTGCGGGATCTTTTCGAGCGCGATGATGGCGGCTGGCTCCAGGACACTGCCTTGCTCGACCGTCTCGTGACAGAAAAACTCAAAGCCGAAGCCGAGTCGATTGCAGCCGAAGGCTGGAAGTGGATTTCGCTCGCGGTCGAATTCCACTACGGCCACACGGATGGCCTGCGTGAGCTGGAGGGCAAACCTGTCGATCTCTCCCCGGAGGAGCAGGCCACCATCGACGCCCTCAACGCGGAGCAGGCCAAGCTTGAATCCGATTATCAGGATGCCGACGAGTTGCCCGATGGGGTCGATGAGCGTCTCGGCGAAATCGAGGCGGCACTGGTCGCGTTCGAAGACCGGCCAATGATTTACGATCCGGCCGAGATCGTCCGCGCTGGCGTCTTCGTCTGCATCGATTCCGAAGGCCGCCTCTCGGTGGATCGGGGTTACGTCCGGCCGGAGGACGACATGTCGGCAGACGATCCTGATATCGGGCAGGGCGCCGACACACAGTCAAACGAGGGGAAGGCGGCTGGTACTTCCGTCCAGCACACGGCCATCGCCATCGCGGGTGGCGCTCCTGAGGTGGAAGAAGACGATGAGGACGCCACGAAACGTCTGCCGGATAGGCTGATCACCGAGCTGACGGCGCATCGCACGTTGGCGTTGCGGGATGCGCTAGCACAAAATCCCGCGATCGCGTTTCAGGCGGTGCTGCACAACTTCGTGCTGACGGCCTTTTACCGCTTCGCATCGTCCGGCGGCTGCCTTGAGATCGGCCTTCGCACGCCGACCTTTCCGGCTCAAGCGCCTGGCTTGAGGGAAAGCGCGTCCGCGACGGCCGTTGAGGCGCGGCATGAGTCCTGGAAAGCACGATTGCCGAACAGCGAGAACGATCTTTGGGATGCGCTCGCAGCTCTCGATTGCGGCGCACAGGCGTCCCTGTTCGCTCACTGTGCGTCATTTGCGGTCAACGCCGTCTTTGAGCCGGCCAACCGCTACAATCAGGGCCGCGTCTCCGCCCACGGCGTCCGCACCCGGCTCGACCAGGCGGATGTGCTCGCGCGCGCCGTCCGCCTCGACATGGTCCGAGCGGGCTGGAAGCCCTCCGTCGACAACTATCTCGGCCGGGTCACCAAACCTCGCATCCTGGAGGCGGTGCGGGAAGCAAGAGGCGAATCGTCCGCGCAATTGATCGACCACCTGAAGAAGGCCGACATGGCCAAGGAGGCTGAGCGCCTTCTCGATGGTTCGGGCTGGTTGCCGGAACCGCTGCGTGTCGTCGAGTCCGGCGTATCCTCACTGGAGCAGGAGAGTGAAGCGGGCCCGCTGCCTGAATTCCTCGGAGAGGACGAGGATCGGGAGAACGCGAACGAGGATGAGGATCCGCAACAACTCGACGCCGCTGAGTGAGATCATGGAGTTGGACGGCTCTGGCCGTCCGTAGGTGCTTGGGGACCGGTGTGCAGCGCCGGTCCCCATTTTTCTGGGCGAGCGCTGAGAGGGAGAGCCGGGCCGGGAAGGGTTTTGAGCCGTCGGGGTCAAAGGAGAGCGCCCGATGGTTCGATCCTTTCCTGCTCTCCGAAAGAAACCCTCTCATGACCGAATCTCTCGCCGGCGGCGCTGCCGCCGCGCCGCTCTCGGTGCGCGCCGCTGCAAGTCTCACCTCCGCCGCCGTCAGGGCCGCGCGACAGCTCGTGATTGATCTCGAGCGCGGCCGTCGCATCGATGCCGCTGTCCTGCGTAGCGCCATGGAAGCTGCCTTCGGCGCTTCCGACGCCACTGGCGTCTGGAACTGGAAAACCGCCTATGATGTCTGCGAGGCGGCAACTGTTCTGTTTCTTCGCAAGTTTGGTCCCGCAATTCGCGTCGAGGCCGGCTCGACGGCTGCCATGCTGCCGATGCTCGCGAGAATCGCGCGCTGTCTGCCGACCCACACGCGGCGCTCCGAGGACAGTCAGGCCCTTCAACAATTCTCGACGCCGATCCCGCTAGGGCTCGCCGCATGCACCGCGGCCGGCATCACCCCGTCCGACCGGGTTTTGGAGCCCTCCGCGGGGAGCGGCTTGCTCGCCATTTTTGCCGAGCTCGCCGGCGGCGCCTTGATATTGAACGAGTTGGCCGAGGCCCGCGCCGCATTGCTCGATCAACTGTTCGCCAAGGTTAAGGTCACGCGATTCGACGCCACCCAGATCGATGATCACCTCGATGCGGGTGTCGTACCGAGCGTGGTCCTGATGAACCCGCCGTTCTCGGCATTGGCGAACGTCGATCGACGGATGGCGGACGCGGCTTTCCGGCACATCGCCTCAGCCCTCGCGCGTCTTTGCGACGGCGGTCGTTTGGTCGCCATTACCGGCGCGAGCCTTACGCCCGATAATCCGGCATGGCGAGATGCCTTCGTTCGCCTCCAGGAGCGCGGGCGAGTGGTGTTTTCTGCGGCCATCGATGGCGCGGTCTACGCGAAACACGGAACGCGGACCGACACAAGGCTGCTCGTGATCGACAAGCAGCCTGCCGCAGATCCGAAAATCTTTCCGGACTCGCTGGGTATGGCGGGCGATGTTGCCACGTTGCTCGACTGGGTGAGCCAGCATGTGCCCCCCAGGCTGCCCATTGCCACCCCTGTCGTGGTCGACTTCATCAGACGCCCCGCGGCGTCGCGGCCGGCAGGCGCTTTTGCCCCACGCTCGTCGTTCACTTCGGGAGACGGCGCGCCCGAGGGCGTCGAACTCACCTATGAGACGGTCGAGCTGACCTCTTCGGAAGACGCTCGACTGACCGACGCGCTCTATGAGGAATACGCACTGCAGGCGATCCGTATTCCGGACGCGCATGCGCATCCGACCAAGCTCGTGCAATCCGCTGCGATGGCCTCCGTGGCACCGCCCAAGCCGTCTTACCGGCCCCATCTGCCGGCCAAGGTCGTGGCGGATGGCATTCTCTCCGATGCCCAGCTTGAGAGCATCATCTATGCCGGAGAGGCGCATTCCGACTTCCTTGCGGGCTCCTGGACCGTGGATGGGACCTTTGATGTTGTCGCGGCCGCACACGACGATGCAGAAAATGCTGTCCGCTTTCGGCGCGGCTGGTTTTTGGGCGACGGCACCGGCGCGGGCAAGGGTCGGCAGGTCGCAGGCATCCTTGTCGACAACTGGCTCAAGAGCCACCGTCGCGCGGTCTGGATCAGCAAATCCGACAAGCTGATCGAAGACGCGCAGCGCGACTGGTCCGCGCTCGGCATGGAGCGCTTGCTCGTGACGCCGCTGTCCCGGTTTCGCCAGGGTACGCCGATCCGGCTCGCGGAAGGCGTCCTTTTCACCACCTACGCTACGCTGCGCACCGATGAGCGTGGCGAGAAACTTTCGCGCGTTCGCCAGATCGTTGAATGGTTGGGCTCCGATTTCGACGGAGTGATCGTCTTCGACGAGAGCCACGCGATGCAGAACGCGGCAGGCCAGAAGGGCGAGCGCGGCGACCAGGCGGCTTCCCAGCAAGGGCGCGCGGGCCTGAGGCTCCAGCACGCGTTGCCGAATGCCCGCGTCGTCTATGTTTCGGCGACCGGTGCCACCACGGTCCACAATCTCGCCTACGCCCAGCGGCTGGGCTTATGGGGCGGCGACGATTTCCCGTTCGCCACCCGGGCGGAGTTCGTCGAGGCGATCGAGGAGGGTGGTGTCGCGGCGATGGAGGTACTCGCGCGCGATCTCAAGGCGCTCGGTCTCTACGCGGCGAGGTCTTTATCTTACGGGGGCGTCGCGTACGAGCTCATCGAGCACCAGCTCACGCCCGAGCAGGTTCGCATCTACGACGCCTACGCCGGAGCGTTCAGCGTCATCCATAACAATCTCGATGCCGCGATGCGGGCCGCGAACATCACCGGCGAGACCGGCACGCTGAACGGCCAGGCCAAATCGGCCGCGCGATCTGCGTTCGAGAGCGCCAAGCAGCGTTTTTTTGGTCACCTGCTGACCTCGATGAAGACGCCGTCGCTGATCCGCTCGATCGAACGCGATCTTGACGCCGGCCACGCCGCCGTCATCCAGATCGTTTCGACCGGCGAGGCGCTGATGGAGCGCCGCCTCGCTGAGATTCCGACCGAGGAGTGGGGCGACGTCCAGGTCGACATAACTCCGCGCGAGTATGTCCTCGACTATCTCGCCCATTCGTTTCCGGTACAGCTCTACGAGCCTTTCACCGACCAGGAGGGCAATCTCTGCTCCCGGCCCGTCTATCGCGACGGCCAACCGGTCGAGAGCCGGGATGCCGTCGCTCGCCGCGACCGCCTCATCGAGAAGCTCGCGTCGCTGCCTCCGGTCCCGGGCGCGTTGGACCAGGTGATCCAGCGCTTCGGCACCGACATGGTCGCGGAGGTCACAGGCCGCTCGCGCCGCATCGTTCGCAAGGGCGACCGGCTGGTGGTCGAAAACCGGGCCGGTTCGGCCAACCTCGCCGAGACCTCGGCCTTCATGGACGACGTCAAGCGGATTCTCGTTTTCTCCGACGCGGGCGGCACGGGAAGGAGCTACCATGCCGAGCTGTCGGCGCGGAATCGCCGCCTGCGGGTCCACTATTTGCTCGAGCCCGGCTGGAAGGCGGACGCCGCGATCCAGGGGCTCGGCCGCACCAACCGGACCAACCAGGCGCAGCCGCCACTGTTTCGTCCTATCGCGACCGACGTCAAGGCAGAAAAGCGCTTTCTCAGCACCATCGCGCGCCGGCTTGATACGTTGGGTGCCATCACGCGTGGCCAACGCCAGACCGGAGGGCAGGGCCTGTTCCGGCCCGAGGACAATCTCGAAAGCCGGTACGGCCGCGACGCGTTGCGCCAGCTCTACACGCTGCTGGCGCGGGGCAAGGTCGACGGCTGCTCGCTCGAGCGGTTTGAGGATGCGACCGGCCTGAAGCTCACGGATGCTAATGGGCTCAGGGATGACCTGCCTCCGATCACGACTTTCCTGAACAGGTTGCTGGCGCTCACGATCGTTCTTCAGAACGTTCTGTTCACCGTCTTCGAGCAGCTCTTGACCGCCCGGATCGAGGGCGCGGTCGCCTCGGGCAGCTATGACGTCGGACTGGAAACGCTCAGCGCCGAGAGCTTTGCCGTCACCGACCGGCGGACCATCTATGTCCATCCGGGCACTGGCGCCGAGACCCGGCTTCTCACCATCGCCCAGCGCCAGCGCAATCATCCTGTGAGCCTGGATGGTGCTCTTGCTCATCTTTCTGATCCTCGAGCCATCCTGCTAATCAATGAGCGCTCGGGACGAGCAGCGGTGCAGGTCGCGGCTCCGAGCTTCATGCTTGATGACGGCGAGATCGAGCGGCGCGTCCGCCTGATCCGGCCCGCGGAACAGCAAAGCGTCCCCTTAAGAATGATGGCGGAAAGCCATTGGGTCGAAGTGGACCACGGACGCTTCGCCGCGGCCTGGCTGGCGGAGCTTACCGAGATCCCAGCGTTCACGGAAAGCACGATCCACATCGTGACCGGGTTGCTGCTGCCGATCTGGAAGCGGCTGCCGAACGAGTCGACGCGCGTCTATCGGCTGCAGAGCGACGCGGGCGAGCGGATCGTCGGCCGCAAGGTCTCGGTTACCTGGGTCACGAATGTCCTTGCGGCTGACGCGCCGGCGCTCGCGCCAGACGCCGCTTTCGCCGCGCTGATGGAGGGGCGGACCGTCCTCGAACTTGCGGAGGGTCTCCAGCTTCGCCGTGTCCGGGTGATGGGCGCACACCGCCTCGAACTGGCGGGCTTCAACGACACCATGCGCGATCGCTTGCGGGCTTACGGCCTCTTTGGAGAAATCATCTCCTGGAAGCTGCGCATGTTCGTGCCCACGGACGGGAACGGCGTCGAGATTCTGTCCAAGGTACTCGACCGTTATCCGGTCGAGAGTGCCAGTGAGCGGGAGGCCGCCTGATGCGTCGCGAGCCTTGCGAATTGGCACGCCGCCTCGCGCGCGAGGCCGAGGCGGTGTGCCGCCACTATCTCTCCAACGGCAAGCGGCAGGGCCGGTACTGGCTGGTCGGGGATGTCCACAACACCCCTGGCCGCTCGTTGTTTGTGCGGCTCAAGGATTTGCCGAAAGGCCCTGCCGGAAAATGGACCGACGCCGCAACCGGCGAGCATGGCGATCTTCTCGACGTCATTCGTGAAACATGCGGCTTGCGCGATTTCGGTGAGGTCGCAGAGGAGGCGAGGCGCTTTCTGAGGCTGGCTCGTAGTGAACCGGAGGTCGCCCCGAAACCCGTTCGTCCATTAGCACCGGCTGGATCGCAAGAGGCGGCGAGACGGCTCTTCATGATATCCCAACCGATCGAGGGGACGCTCGTGGAGACATATTTGCAGCGTCGCGGGATCGCCCACGTGCACCATGGTGGCAGTCTGCGCTTCCATCCGCGCTGCTATTATCGGCCCGACGAACACCTGCCAGCCGAGACCTGGCCGGCGATGATCGCCTGCGTCACGGATCTCGAATGCAGGATCACTGGCGTGCATCGTACCTGGCTCGACCCGGACGGCTTTGATCGCATTCGGCTGGGCAAAGCTCCGATCGATACCCCACGACGCGCGATGGGCGATCTCCTCGGCAATGCGGTTCGCTTCGGCGTGGTGGACGACGTGCTCGCTGCCGGCGAGGGAATCGAAACCATGCTTTCGCTACGTTACGTGCTGCCGAGCATGCCCATGGCGGCTGCGCTCTCGGCCAATCACCTCTCAGCCATGGTGCTTCCCACTGGGCTGCGCCGGCTCTACATCTCCCGCGATCTCGATGCTGCTGGCGATGCGGTGCAGGCGACTCTCAGCCAGCGCGCAGCGGACGCCGGCATTGAAGCAATCGCGCTGTCGCCCCGGCTGGGCGACTTCAACGAAGATCTCCATGTCTTCGGCCTCGATGCCGTCCGAGCAGCGTTGCGGTTCCAGCTCGTGCCAGAGGACGTCGTTCGCTTCCTGCATTCCTCGACAGTGCCCGCGGAATAGCTCCCGGTCTTCAATCGACGTTGATGGGCCAGTCATAGGCGAGGCCAATACCGGAAGAGGACGCGACCTCGGCCTTCTAGAGGGCGATCGGACGGCAAGCGGGTGCGGGCCGGCAATGGCTGCGTCCGGCTATTTTCCGCCGCGCGCCGGCGATGTGAAGACACATCGTACGTTTGGCTAGCGCGCTTTGCATCGCGAAGCAAAATAGCCGGCCTTCGCCATCCTCCGCTGCCGCTTCGGCCCTTTCGGGTTCTGGCACGCTCCGCCCGCCGTCAGAGGATCGCCACGAAGGCCGCGATGGTCGCGGCCGATCCGGCAAGGACCTCTTCCCATGACCGACCATGACGACATCGAACCGCCGCACAACTCTTCTCCGACCGACCACGTCATCACCGAACTACAGCTCTTCGGCCATCGTCCATTCGACGACCAGCCCGATCCAAGACCGCTCCCCGAGGGCAAGATGATTGGCGGCGCCGTCGCAGATATATTCGACGCCCTGGTCGCGACCCTGAGCGACACGCGGCTTGAGCCGGATCTTGACGATCTGCTCTGGTCGACAGTCAACCTGTTCCATCGTGCCGTCGACCGCATTGAGCGGCAGCTCGATAATAACGAACAGGCGCAGCAGAAGAGCCAACGCGAGCAGAACGGCTCCGAAGTGCGATCGGTCGAGCTTGAGCGCCTGACAGCCGAAGGCATCACGCTGATAGAGCGCCGCAACTGCCTGGAGCTCTTTCGCGACCAGGCCATCGAACGATTTGAGGTCAACACCGGCGCATCCTGGCGGCCGCGATCGGGATCATTGGTCAACCACCGCACGCTCACTGCGGCAATGATCGACTCCCGCGACTTCATTGCCGCCAAACGACGCGCCGAGACCGAGGTCTTGTTGCCACCAGGACCGAAAATCGTACTCACCGGCGGGCTCGAATTCAATGACCACAACCTCATCTGGGATCGCCTCGACAAGGTTCATGCCAAGCACCCCGACATGGTCCTCTTGCATGGCGGCTCTCCGAAGGGTGCCGAACTGATCGCCTCCAAATGGGCAACCGGCCGCAAAGTGCCACAGATCGCCTTCAAGCCCGACTGGACCAGGCACGCCAAGGCGGCGCCGTTCAAACGCAACGATGCGATGCTCGAACTCCTGCCGATCGGCGTCATGCATTTCCCGGGCACGGGAATTCAGGACAATCTCGCTGACAAGGCGAAGCGGTTCGGTATTCCCGTTTGGAAGTTCGGCGGCGCATGAGCGCCGTCTACTCGCCTCCAAGCCGACCAAGATGGCGTTGCGCGCCGCAACTCCGCCTCGTTTCGATTTTACGTGCAAAGCCGCGCCGTGGTGGTGGTGGAGGCGCGACCAATACGTCTGTGCATTGGAGCCACCGCCATGCTCGCCCTTGGGCTTGCCCTCAACACGCTTGGCATCGGTTTGTTCTGCTGGCTGCTCTTTGCGCTCGCGGTCTATGCCTTGCCGTTTTTCGTCGCAGTTACCGTCGGAATGTCCGCATTTCGTGATGGCGCGGGCGTCTTCGGCGCACTGCTTATCGGAATTGTTTCTGGCGCGCTGACGCTTGCCGCTGGTCAGCTCACTCTCGCCGTTAGTCAGTCCTTGACCTTGCGCGTCGCGATCGCAACCGTCTTCGCGGTCCCCGCGGCAATCGCCGGCTATCATGTGGTGTTTGCCCTGTCGCAGATCGAGGTCGCCTCGCTGGTTTGGCGCGAGGCCTTTGCTTGCGTAGGTGCGCTTTGCATCGGCGGCACGGCATGGGCGCGTTTGACCTTTTTCGCGAGGACCCGCCCATCGGACTCGGCCGGGGTGGTGGAGAATACACCTCGACCAGTTCTTACCGCCGCCAAACACGAGCAATGAGGCGTCGTTGCCATCAGGTCCAGCAAGCTCGCACAGAGAGACCAGGTTGAACGAGAGAGCGTCGAGCTTGAGCGAGAGGTAACCGCGCTTCTCCTCGAAGCCTTTAAGCAAGCCCCACCAATCTCTGTCTGGCCCGCATAGCTGCGGTGAGGCGCGCCGTGCTCGATCATTTCTGCGGGGACGATACCGCCCTTTGCGGCAGATTGTTTCTCCTTCTGCGCGGATCCGTACCGACCTCTTGCTCACCACACCGAGATTCGCCAAATCTTCTCCTTAAGATTGCGGTTCAGCACGCGGACGCACGTGGCCTCTTTGATGGCTCGATCTGGCCCAAGAGCGGCTGCGCCTCGATCGTCTGAGCCGCAACGCCGTTGGAGCGACTTTCTTCCCCTGGGCTGGCGCCCATTCCTCGCGAGACAAGAAAGTCGCTCCAACGGCGTCCTCCGCTGCGCTCCGGCCCGCCAGCGGGTGCGTCGCCGATCGTCTTCGGCCTTTAGATCGCCATCGAGGCCGCGGTGGTCGCGGGCTCGAAACACAACAGGAGAAGTGACATGGCTAACATCGGTTCTTTCAAGAAAGTCGGCAACGATTTCCAGGGCGAGATCGTCACCCTGAGTTTGCAGGCCAAGGGCGTCCGCATCGTCGCCGAGACCAACCGCTCCAACGACAACGCTCCCAGCCACCGCATCTACGTGGGCCGGGCGGAGATCGGGGCGGCCTGGTCCAAGCGCTCCGAGGAGGGCCGCGATTACCTCTCGCTCAAGCTCGACGATCCCTCGTTCAACGCGCCGATCTACGCGAACCTGTTCGACGACGAAGGCGGCGAGGGCTACACGCTCTTGTGGTCGCGGCCGCGCAAGAACGGGGAGTGAGGCCGCGGTCCAAAGCCCCGCCCGAGTTGATCGGGCGGGGACTTTCTTGAACCCTTGGCTGCAGTCGATCTTGCTCGAGGTAAAACTATTTTGTCGTCCACTCCGCGAGGGGAGATCGCCGCCAACATTCACCGCAAAGGCCTTGCAACCGTAGGAGCCGAAACCATGTTCGTCGGTCGGGATGAGACAAAGACGAGAAGCGGCCGCCGGGCGTTGGGAAGTCGCTATGCCGAGCTCAACGTTGCCATTTCCGACGTTGGCCGGCAGGCGCGTCGTGCGAGCGCGACTCCAATCGAGCCATTGACGGACTCAAGCTGTTTCGAGGCGACAGCGCGAGCAAGCAGCGATCGCCCTAGCAGGACGTGGCCTCGTTAGGATGCAGCCAGCCATAACCGAATGGATACGAATCAAACGAAGGCAAGAAGGATAGCAATCTAGCCGTCCGGTCAAACGCAACCGTTCCTCATCCCGTCGAGCTTCGGTACTTTTGAGGCAGCGGGACATGAACAGACGTTGCGTGTCCGCCAGAGTGACCAGCATTGCGAAGACTACCTTCGAGTATCGGTCCGCGCAAGTTGGCGGAGCCGCTTTGCGCCAACGAAGGTTCGATATTCGGGAAGCTCGAGAAATTGAGCAAACGGCCAGATCACCGGAGCGGACTGCTTCTTGCTCAGATGAATAGCTTGGTTATCGCCCAGGTAGAGCGCGACATGTGCTCCCCAAGGGTTTTCCGTTCGATTGAAAAGCAAGAGGTCGAGCGGCTTCAATTCATCTGACACCAAGCAGGTGTCGGTGGTGTCCTCCCACAGGTTGCTCGACCGAAATGGGTAAACGTCATACCCGAAATGCTTAAGCAGCGCGTAGGCGAAGTTCTGGCAATTCGGGCTCTCTGAAAGGCTCGGCAGAATTGGCGTATCTGGATCGTGCTCTTGATTGTACCTAATCCTCCAGAAGTGGTCGGGTATCATGTCCGCAGACACGGTCTTCATAATCTTAAACTTTCGTGCTCGAGCGTTGAGGTATCTTACTGCCTTGCCGTGGCTGCATCAATTGTCAACAGAGCAACGGCACTCCGACCTGAGGACTTCCGGCGAATAATCGGCAGTAACAATCCCTGCTGTGTCGCAATCGAGAAAGCCGGCCGATTGGTTGCGAGGTACATGGGCGACGGCGGCCTTCTATTTCGGCTATCTGCGGAAGGTGCGCCCGCGCAACCACCGCACCGGTCCCGATGGGCCGGAATTCTGGCGCCGTTGCCGTCGTTGACGTTCATGCTTACACTTTGGGCGCGCGAACCTATTTTGCCAACTGCGTGGCGGCAGTGCCGCGCGAATTCGGTCACCAACAAAGAGGACGGCGAGCACCTTCCTCTCACTCTGCGACTCGGCGGCGTCGTACTCTTGCCGCGTCAAGGTTGACCCAGAACTCGGAATACACATCGCGATGAGCGAACGAGAGAGCCGTGATAGTCCTTGCCCATCAGCACGCCAGCCGAGTTGGCGAAGCAGGATGGCAGCGGCACGAATTCCTTTGTCACGATCTGCATCTCTCAAGGGATATTTTGACTCAAACTCGGCGAGAAGATGCGCCGGTTCGATCAGTCCAATGTGTCGGAGTTCGTAGAGCGACTCCCTCGGGCACTCGCCCGGATGATTGCGCGTCAATAACCCGTGAAGCCACTCTAGTGCCTATCCCGAATTCGCACGTCATCGCCTCCACGACGCCCGGATTCAAGGCACTCGAATTGGCAGAGAAGATCGCCGCAAATGGCAACGGCCAACTAAAGGTTGTGTCGGCGCTGGTCTTTGGTGAGGTCCAGCAGAAGTCGCGCGAGGGCGGCCCCTGAGATCCGAAGCATTTCGAGAGCGCGTACCGCATGGTGCGAACGCCGTCAGGTCCTGTGATATTGGTCGACGATGTGTGTACGAGCGGCGGCCACCTGGTCGCAGCGTATTGACGTCTCAACAAACAGGCCAGTCCAGTTGTGCTCGCCTGCACGTTTGCTCGGCTTAAGAGTCCCATCGGAATGCGCGAAGACCAGATCGACGTGACTCATCGATAGAAGCGCTTGGCACCACGAGAAGTCGGTCCAACTCGGCATCATCCAAAACCGTGTTCGATCCGGGCGCGAAGCCGGAATGCAGTTTCCAGCTTGCTGTGCCAGATCAGCAGATCAGCTTCGAGTACGTGTCAACCGTCGCCTCCAAGACGCGAGCGGCGGAGGGACCCTTGGGTGATCTCCATTGCGCAGCTTGGTTTTCCTTGCGCTAACGCGGCCGCATGACTTGATCGGCCGGTCGGCACATTCACCCCACTGGCCGCTACCCATTTTCTGGCGCCGGTCCTTTCCGTCCCGCAGCCACAGGGTCTGCGAAGTCTCAACGGCGAAATGCAGCTAAGTATCCAGCTCTAGTCTGGCCGCGGATTCTTCTTCTTCGCAGGACGTGTCAGCAGGTCCGTGACCTCAACGCCAAGAGCGCGCGCAAGACGCTCGACGACATCTATACCGGCCGCATAAACACTCCGCTCGAGCGAGCTGATGTAGGTTCGGTCAATCTCGGCACGATGTGCCAGCTCCTCCTGTGACAGGCGACGGGCGTGTCTGTACTTCCTCAAATTGATCGCCAATATCTCGCGTATATCCATACGCGAGAGGCCATGCTCTTGTAGAGTATTTCGCCACGGAGTATTCTCTACAAATCATCAGGCGCGGGTATGTTCAGCTGCTTTCTATGTTGTTGGCGTGGCGAATGCAGTTACAGCTGCTGCGTTCAAGAAGCCGGCGTGGAAGTACACAGATGCCGCTCTAATTCTTGGGCAGAAACTCCATGAAAACTCCGCCACTTGACCCGGATGTCGCGACCTCTGCACCCGCAGATCCCGCAGTCACGTCCTATGACGAGGAGCATCTGGTGACGTATTGGCGCCTTCTCGACGCGGTGACCCATGGCGCTGATTGGAAGGAAGTAGCTCGCGTCGTGCTGCATATTGATCCAGAAAGCCAATCCGTGCGGGCTCGAACCGCCTTCGACAGCCATCTGGCGCGCGCAAGATGGTTGGCACATCACGGCTACCGTCATATGTTGCGCGGCGGCGCAGGTTGATAGCAGGATTTACCACTTGGCCACCCCCAGTTAAGAAATCAATTCTCTCCGTCCATGACGGATCCGTTGTGAGCATCACGGGAAACAGAATTGACGCCCTCCACGACAACCTGATTTGCACAGCCTTGCGCCTGACTGGGGCACTGTGGACCCAATCGCCCTTTGCGGGTCTCTAATCTCAAGTAGGGGCGACCGAGTAATATTATGGACGAATCTTGGCCGTCTTCTCCTCAAGCAATTGGGCGGGGCGAACTTCGAGAGCCTGCGAAACTTGCCACATCGTAAGCAGGGTCACATTTTGCAACCCTCTTTCCATACTACTGATGAACGCACGATCGACACCCATGCGCTCTGCCACAGCTTCTTGGCTCAGGCGAAGGTCTAAGCGAAATCGACGCGTGTTTGCTCCAAAAAGCTTGCGAATGTCCATCCGCAGGATAGGAAGCAATCGCGTATTTTGGCGCTACGTGTTATAATACGCGGCGAGGCTTCGTCGGGCTAAGGCTCGATTCGTTCCGCTTCGGCGGGCGCTGTTCGCGCACACAGAAATAGAGATAGATCCGGCGTCTTGTGGCTTTATGGCACGGTTGTGGCATGCCATCTAGAAATTGAGTAGGATCGAGCAACGAAGTTGATGGTACGGCCATGCAGACACCCCCACTCGAGCCCGACCTGGCCGATTCAGCTCCGAACGATCCAGTCCTTACGTCCTATGACGAGAAGCATCTGGTGACCTATTGGCGGCTGCTTGATGCAGCAGCCGCGGGTGCTGATTGGAGGGAGGTCTCGCGAATCGTCCTGCACATCGATCCCGATCGTGAGCCGACACGCGCCCGCAGGGCTTTCGATACTCATCTGGCCAGAGCAAATTGGATGGCGGACCGCGGCTATCGCGAGCTGCTTCGCGGCGGCACCGGCAAGTAGCAGAAAACAGCTGTCGCAAGCTTTTTCTCGAGAATAGCCGTCTGCGGAAATTCTGGTGATGCCCTGCAGGCATCGCGTGATGCCAGATTACTGACTTGTCGAACAACTGAAGGTTACGTAGATCGTCTCCTACTACGGCCTGGCTTTTGGGATCATCTTAATGTCGACATTCGATTGGCGCTCACCGGAGAGTTATCAGCGCGCAATTACCTCAGGTGAAATGGAAGATTTCGCGTGGGAGCTCCTCCGCCGCAATCCTGAATATCAACGGGACTACCGGGAGGCGCGCGCCAAAGGCGGGCACGTAAGCCCCGAGTTCAGAAGGAGATGGGGCGTCTGCTTTCGCCCATGACCCGCAAGGGTCTTTCTACGAGCAGACCATCTTCTGGGCGCCCGAGGCGATGCCAACGGTGGTGCCGATCGTTCGGAGAGCGTCCGGCCCTCAAGGTTCGGACGTAGTACTTCCGCTTGCTGACCTTACGTCGGCCACCATGAGGCAAGCACCGGACGGCTGGCATGCCATCTTGCTGGTCCAGGGAGCGCAGCATCGATTATGGCTCAGAGAGGCCCCGCACCTCGGTACCGGATATGCCACCGAATTGCCGCTTGACGAGAATTTCGTCGCGCGCGCCCACGCCGCACATCGCTTATGGCGAGCGCTGAACGGCCGCCCGCCGGGACCTGCCTTTCATCGGCTTTCGGCCCAGCAGCGGAAGAAGCTCGGCCTGGCTCTGCGAGCGCGGGATGGGCATGAGGATGGCGCATCCTATCGAACGATCGCCGAGGTGATGTTCGGCAAAAGGCGGCTCATCGACCGCGGCTGGAAGACCCATGACCTGCGCAGCCGTACCATTCGCCTGGTCAAAGCCGGTCGCTTCATCGTGCGTACCGGCTACCGTGCATTGTTTCGATCGAGATCCCGCAAGAAATAGATCTGGATAGCGTACAACTGATGCAACCAGGTCAGGTTTGGCGCCTCTCGCCCTCCCGCTGACTTCACCGGCGGGCGGCCCGCGGTTGGATCTTACGCCTCATGCGTGCCGATCGCCTGCGGCGCATCGGAGCGCGTCGAACTTTCCCGCACCACGCCCAACAACTGAGACGTCCCTGGCTGCGCAGCAGAATCGTCGGCCGATTGCTGACTACCAAAGCCTGCAGTCCTCTTTTCGCGATCGCAGCGCGAAACCAAAAGGAGGGGTGCCGAAATCGTCCTAACAATGTTCGGCATCCCCTCAAGTGCCTTCGCTCCTCCATGGTGTCCCTCGACGCGCGATCAAACTCCGTCGCGCTCCATGACATCACGGGAGCGATCCGATGCCCGACCCGAACGCCGGCATGCCGCAGCGCTATCTTCGCACACCAGAAGCGGCACGCTTTCTTGGCCTCTCCGGCCGCACCCTCGAAAAGCATCGCACCTATGGCACAGGTCCGACCTACCGCAAGCTGGGCGGCCGCGTCGTCTACGCGCTCGAAGACCTGAAAGCATGGGTGGACCGCGGCGCCAAAACGTCGACCAGCGATCCCGGGGTTGGCACGGTTCTGCCCGCCAAGCGCCACCCGCCCATTGCTTACGCAGGCAAGGAGCGGCGCTGACCCATGCCGGACAGCAACTCATTTGCGCGCTGGCGGCGCAACTCAGAACGGGATCAGCTCGACCTGTTTCGCGCTCTTCCCGGTGATCTCGCGCCGCGCGACGCGCAAGACCTAATGGCTTATCCGTTCTTTTCGCTGGCGAAGTCAAAGCGGACCGTTCCCATCGATTTCGGGGCCGGGACAATCAAAATCCGTGTCGAAGCTGTGCCGGAACATGGCATGGCAACCATCTGGGATGCGGACGTGCTGATCTGGGCCGCCTCGCAAATTATCCAGGCGCGTGACGCAGGTTTGAAGACGTCGCGCTTGATGGCCGCCACCCCTTACGAGATCCTGACTTTCGTGGGACGCGGCACAAGCGTGCGCGACTACGATCGCCTCAAGGCTGCGCTCGACCGCTTGCAATCGACCACCGTGATGACATCCATTCGCCAGCCGACCGAGCGCCGGCAGCATCGGTTCTCGTGGATCAACGAATGGAAAGAGACGGCGGATATGCACGGCCGCGCCCGCGGGCTTGAGCTGATCCTGCCAGACTGGTTCTACACGGGTGTTCTGAACGAAGCGCTCGTGCTGACGATCGACCGCGCATATTTCGATCTGACTGGCGGACTGGAGCGCTGGCTTTATCGCCTCGTGCGCAAGCACGGCGGTCGCCAAAAGGGCGGCTGGAGCTTTGATCTTGTGCACCTCCACGCCAAATCGGGCTGCCTATCGCCACTCAAGCACTTCGCATACGACCTGCGCCAGATCGTTCGACAGCAGAGATTGCCAGGATATGAACTGGTCATCTCGCACGACCCAAATGGGACGGAACGGCTGAACTTCGCTCCCACTCCGGTCGACCCGCTTACCCACCGGCTGCGCAAGCGCGCGCTGATCTCTGGCTCGGGGGAAAACCTGTGAATCCCGCCGTGCTATCAGGGACCAGCGCCACCGTGCCATCGGGGACCGAAAACGCGTGCGATCAGGGACCGCTATCGCGGAAAAGCCCTTGCCACAGAGGAACTTCCGCTTCCTCTAACTCTACTAACCAGGAATCCTTCGGATTCCTTCTAACGGACCGCCAGTCCACGTCGCTGCAGAGTCCGTGGTTGTCAGTGACACGTGCGCCAACCTCCGCACGATGGCGGCTGAGCTGCGTCGTCGTTCGTGGAAATGGGCCTTCGCAGTCCTGGACCTGCAGGAGCCTTGTCCCGTCTTCAGGCTCGCTTGGCGTTCTGACGCAGCCGCATGCGCGAAGCAGTCGTGCTTCGCGGCGCTTGTCGTCTGCCTATCAGGCCTCCTCGTCCTGGATTTCAGATCGCCACGTCTGGGCACCGCGCCCGCCGTCTTGCGATATGGATTTTCAATATGAATGATCTCACGACGGTTGAGCTCTTGTGGCTCGAGAAACGCATCGAAAACCGCATTCGGTTCGGCCGGCCTACATCGGAAACGATCATCGACCATCACCGGCGTGTCCTTTCATTTGCGCCTGGGAGCATTTTTGCGTTCGTACGCTGGAGCTCCAATGACTTCGGAACCGTACTGTCACGCATCGATATTCTGCGCGCGCGCGCGCCAGGGCAGCGCTACTCGACCGTGCCTTGGATCAGTCCGGGCGGCGAGAGCCTGCTGAGATTGTCCGGTTGGCCGAAGGTCGAACGTGTCCTGCAGCTGATCGCGGCGGTGGAAGCACTCGGCATCGATCCTGCCGACGCGGCGCCCGACTACTGGCACCACGCGCACAACCGCCTTTTGGTGAATGAGACTCCGCGAAGCTACACCTGTGCGCGTCACCAGGCGTGGCTCCGGCGCCGAAGGGTGACACTCTGATGGGCCGGCTCATAACAATTCTTGCAATGTGCGGGGGCACGGCTATTGCGCTCTCCGCCGACCGGGGCACAGCGCCATGGTATATTTGGAACGCTTCGCACAGCGTGCCGATCGGTCTTTACCGCTTGCAGCCGGTAGAGCGTCTCCGTGTCACCTCGCTCGTAGCCGTTCGCCCGCCTGACCCGCTTGCGTCCTTCCTTGATTTGAACGGCTATCTGCCGCTCGGCATTCCCATGCTCAAGCGGGTCTTGGCGCTCCCGGGGCACACCGTCTGCAGACGAGAACTCACTATCCTCGTCGACGGCATCGAGATGGGCGAGGCCCGCGAGCGTGATGGCCGTGGACGGCCTTTGCCCGCATGGCAAGGATGCCACGTCCTGACGGCCGACCAGATCTTTCTGATGAACTGGCAATCGGCCGATTCTTTTGACGGCCGCTATTTCGGGCCGATCGTGGCCTCCGCCGTCATCGGCCAGGCTTTGCCAGTGTGGACAAAGGACGAATGACCATGCTTGCCTCGCTTCATCGACTTGCAGCTTCATCATGCTTCCGCGGACCACAATCCCTTTGCTCATTCCCGGCCAAGCTCGTCGGCAGATGCGGGCGCGCCGATGATGATCAGCTGCAAAGGCATCACCTTGACTTCTCTCAGGCTGCGCTCGAGGCGATGCGGGCATGCCGTCCATCCCTGCGTGTCGTCGTGGCATTCCTGGCAGCTTTTGCAGCTGTCGAATTGCCGTCGGGCTGTCGAGCCCAATCCGAATTGCAGGCGCCTGCTCCGCCCTCAACATGCCTTGGCAAATTCGTCCCATATGCGGCCTTCATTGCCGAGGCGTCCCGCCGGTTTGCAGTTCCCGTGCAATTGGTTTGTGCCGTGATCCAGGTCGAAAGCAGTGGCAAAGCGCACGCCGTGTCATCTCGAGGTGCCCTGGGCTTGATGCAAATCATGCCAGGGACGTGGGTCGACCTGAGCGCCCGCTACAATCTAGGCATCGACCCCTTTGACCCCCATGACAACATTTTCGCCGGGGCCGCCTACCTGCGAGAGATGCTGGACCGGTTCGGCTCGGACGGATTTCTCGCCGCCTACAACGCAGGCCCGCAGCGGTACGCGAAGCATCTGGCGAGGGGGCGCGCGCTGCCTGAAAAAACCCTGGCCTACCTGAACAAACTCGAGCCATTGACCGGCATCATACAGCGCTGGCGCGATACTTCGGTCCCTGGTCACCGCACAAATTGGAAGCAAGCCAAGCTGTTCGTTCCGCGACTATATCGCGCGTTGACTGACCGGGGCTCAGTATCTGCTCTGCATGAAATGTCTTCGTCGAAAGACACGCTGACCCCCAACACAATTGGACTTGTGCCCCATGCGATTGGTCTGTTCGTGCCGCGATCGGACGAGGCGAAGTCTCAATGACGATAATCGCATCTCCTCGCGTGCCATCGCAAGGTCTCGCATTTTGGAAAGTGATGAGGACACGGGCGGAAGGAGCGGACCGGGGATGGCAGGATAAAAGCCGCAAGGTGCGGCCGGTCGGTTGTGAGAAATCTTGCTTTAGTTTCAATCATCCAATGCAATTTGCGAATCTTGAGCGCACATTTTCAGTTTTGCCAAATTGCAGCCGCGGCTCAGCTTTTTGCACCCTGCCGACAAACGATGGCCGGTAAGGACGATTTCCGAATCCGCCCTGGCCGCATTCGCTCTACGCGAGCGCCGCGGGCAAAGCCGTTTCTGGCGCAGGCCCTCAGAGCCGCGCAGAAGGCCGGCGGTCTGTCACGCGGGTACCGCCGTGGAACAAACTTCGGACGTGGACGCGCAGCGAGTCTTGCAGCATCCAGACTGCTCAACAACCGGGCTCGCGGCGCCATGGTCAAGGCGCGGGTGGTGCGCCGAATGCGCACGCCCGGGGCGCTGCGGGCCCATCTTGGTTATCTGCAGCGTGACGGGGTCACCCGGGACGGGGCGCCAGGCAAGCTCTTTGATGCTCTCGGAGATGAAGCAGACGGCCACGCCTTAGCCGAACGCTGCGAGGGTGACCGGCATCATTTCCGGTTCATCGTTTCGCCCGATGATGCAGGCGAGCTCACCAGCCTGCGCAGCTTCACCCGTGAACTCATGGATCAGGCCTCGCGCGACCTTGGAACGCGCCTCGAATGGGTCGCGGTCGATCATTGGAATACCGAGCACCCGCACATTCATATTCTCGTGCGCGGACGCGCCGATGATGGAAAAGATCTCGTGATCAGTCGCGACTACATCGCAACTGGCTTGCGCGCCCGGGCCGGCGATCTCGTCACCCGCGAACTCGGTCCTCGATCCGAGCTCCAGATCCGCCAAGGGCTGGAAGCCGAGGTGAGCGCCGAACGCTGGACCAGGCTCGACCGGGTGCTCGCGCGGCAAGCGGGATCAGCCGATAGGGTCATCGATCTAAGGCCGGAACGGGATGGTGCCCGGGACCCGTTACGAGACATTCGGATCGGGCGGATGCGGATGCTGGAGCGCCTGGGTGTGGCAGAGCCGGCGGGGCCCGCTCGCTGGGTCTTGGCCGAAGACGCCGAGCCACGCCTGAGGGCGCTTGGCGAGCGCGGCGACATCATCAAGCGGCTGCACAAGGCGATTGCCAAGGATGGTATCGCACGCTCACCGTCCTCCTTTGCGCTCGAAGGCGAGCATCACGGTGAACCGATCATTGGCCGTCTCGTCGCCCGCGGACACGACGACGAACTGAGGGGCAGTGCCTTTGCCATTGTCGACGGCATAGACGGGCGCGTCCATCACCTCAAACTCCCCGATATCGAGGCCGCTGGCGACGGACCGATCGGAGGCGTCGTGGAGCTCCGCCGCTTTGAGGATACGAGGGGACGGACACGCATCGCACTCGCGGTAAGATCGGAACTCGTCCTCGAAAAGCAGGTCACCGCGGAAGGCGCCACATGGCTCGACCGGCAGCTTGTGGCGCGCGAACCTCCTGAATTCTCGCGCGCCGGCTTTGGCGCAGAGGTCCGGGCAGCCCTGGAACAGCGGATTGATGTGCTGGCAGAGTACGGACTTGCTCAGCGGCACGGCGACAAAGTGCGGCTTGGCCGGAATCTGATCGAGACCTTGCGAAGCCGCGAGCTCGATAGCGCCGGCCGGCGACTTACGGAGGAGACGGGGCTTACGCATCTAACTGCTCGATCAGGTGAACAGGTTTCGGGAACATACCGACAGCGGCTTTCCCTCGCCTCCGGGCGCTTTGCCATGATTGATAATGGGCTCGGCTTTCAGCTCGTGCCTTGGGCTCCTTCACTGGAGCGGGAGCTGGGCAAACAGGTGAGCGGGATCGCAGGTCCAGGCAATGTCGATTGGTCCTGGGGCCGCAAACGGGGCCTGTCACTTTGACTGGCAGTCTCTTCGCTGGGCTGCGACGCAAGACTGCGGCGCTAGCTGCGGCTGCGCTCACCCATGTACAAGCGAACCCCGCTATCCTTTTGTCGCGAGAGGAAGTTCGCTGTATTCGCGCTCACCGCAACCACGTCCCAGCGAGTCTTGGGGGCCGGGACATTCGCTGGTTCGACCTTTCTGCGTGCCCGGTTCCGAGCACTGTCTCCTCCTCCTGGAGATCTTGATGCCGTTGCGAGTTTTCGCTAGATCGCATGTGTTCATTTAGGAGAAGTGACGGTGACGATCGGTACTGTAAAGTGGTTTAACACGACCAAGGGCTACGGTTTCATCAAGCCGGATGACGGCGGCCCCGACGTCTTTGTGCACATCAGCGCCGTTGAAAAGGCCGGATACACCGGCTTGGCAGAAGGCGCTCGGATCAGCTTCGAGGCCAAGGCCGGTCGGTCCGGCAAAGTATCAGCCGAGAATCTCCGGATCGGATAAGGCCGACATCACCGACGGCGGCGGCAACGGTTGGATCGGGATCCCTCCTGAAATGAGACCCGATCTCGCCAAAGAAGCGAGCTTCGCTAGTTGAAGATACCGCCGTGCCATCAGCATCGATGTGGACCCGGCGGCGCCGTGAACAACAAGTTGGTTAGATTAGCGCAATCTACCCTCTCAGCGGCGCGAACTGCTGCGGCTTGCCGCTAACGGGCGACTTCAGCATTGCTCTGGATGGGCCAGCTGGCACCAGGTGCACGATGCCATAGCCATTCTCGTGCAGATAGCGCAAGAACGCCGGCTTATCTCCTCTTTGTCCCCGCCAATCTCTGCGCTGCCACGCGCGCGACTGCGACGCGAGCACGATTGTGGTTGTGTGCGCATGTCCATATGCCGAGATGTTCCGATCATGTCGGCGACAAAGATCATTTGGCACCAGGTCATCCTGGTCTGCCTCATCGTGCTCGCGTTCCTGTGGGCGGCGACCGAATGGACAGCCTGGCGGCTTGCATTCCAGCAGCAACTTGGGGCTCCCTGGTTCAAGCTCGGGCATTGGCCAGTTTATCAGCCGGCAGCTTTCTTTGGCTGGTGGTTCAAGTTCGATGCTTACGCCCCCGTCGTTTTTCTGGAGGGTGGCGCGATTGCTGCAAGCGGCGGCATCGCGGCCATAGCGCTCGCCATGTTGCTCTCGGTCCTGCGGGCCCATGAAGGGCGGGACGTCACCACCTACGGCTCGGCGCGCTGGGCCGATCTACGCGAAGTCAGACGGGCCGGGCTGTTAGGCCCTGACGGCATCGTGCTCGGCCGGTTCGGACGTCATTATCTGCGCCACGACGGGCCCGAGCATGTGCTTTGCTTTGCGCCAACGCGCTCCGGCAAGGGTGTTGGCCTCGTCATTCCGACTCTTCTGACCTGGCCGGCCTCCACCATCGTCCATGACATCAAGGGCGAGAACTTCCAGTTGACCTCCGGATGGCGCGCGCAATTTGGGCCCGTGCTGTTGTTCGATCCGACCAATCCGGCCAGCGCCGCCTACAATCCACTCCTCGAGATCCGCCGTGGCGACTGCGAGGTGCGAGATGCTCAAAATATCGCGGATATTCTCGTCGATCCTGAGGGTGCACTCGAGCGCCGCAATCATTGGGAAAAGACCAGCCACTCACTCCTGGTGGGGGCAATTCTGCATGTCCTCTACGCCGAAGCCGATAAGACCCTCGCCGGGGTTGCAAATTTCCTTTCGGATCCGTCTCGCCCGATCGAGGCTACGCTCAACGCAATGCTGGCGACTCCGCATCTTGGGACAGGCATCCATCCGGTCGTCGCATCAGCGGCACGCGAGCTTTTGAACAAAAGCGAGAACGAGCGCTCGGGTGTGCTCTCGACGGCGATGAGCTTCCTCGGGCTCTATCGTGATCCGGTAGTTGCCAAGATCACCGCGCGAAGCGATTGGCGCATCCGTGATCTCGTCGACCGCGCTGAATCCGTCTCACTGTACCTCGTGGTGCCGCCATCGGACATCGTCCGCACCAAACCCTTGATGCGGCTCATCCTGAACCAGATCGGACGGCGTTTGACCGAAAGCCTTGATCCCGACCGGCGCCGGCAGAAGCTGCTTTTGATGCTTGACGAGTTTGCAGCCCTCGGCCGGCTCGACTTTTTCGAGAGCCAACTCGCCTTTATGGCAGGTTACGGCATCCGCAGCTTTCTCATCACGCAGAGCCTTAACCAGCTCGAACGCGCCTACGGTCCGAACCATGCGATCCTTGACAACTGCCACGTCCGGATCGCCTTTTCGACCAATGACGAGCGCACCGCCAAGCGCGTCTCCGACGCGCTCGGAACTGCGACCGAATTGCGAGCCATGAAGAACTATGCGGGCCACCGCTTGAGCCCTTGGCTTGGGCACTTGATGGTCAGCCGCCAGGAGACCTCCCGTCCGCTGCTGACCCCCGGCGAAATCATGCAACTGTCTCCGCAAGACGCGGTCGTGATGATTTCCGGTGTGCACCCGGTCCGTGCCAACAAGGTCCGCTACTATGAGGATCCGCAATTCCAGCGACGTGTCTTGAAGCCGCCCCGCTTGGCGCCGAACAAGCAGCCCACTCGCCCAGATGATTGGTCAGCCCGCGCCCCAATATCGCCGTCGCGCCAGCTGCTGACCAGGCGTGCGGGCAGGAGCGACGAGGCGAACGGCGGCTTACGCCGCGAGCCGGAATTGCCGCAGCATGAGGAAATCGAGATCAAGACGCCGGCCGGCGAGCACGAGTTCGACCCCGAGCTCGAGGAGGGTGACGCGGATGCCGTCCAGGCGCAACTGATGAGCCGGTCGGTGCAGGGAGTTGCGCGGACCGTCACTCTCGATCCGGACGATGGAATGGATCTGTGAGCGAGGCAGCGTGAAAAAGGTCCAGCTCAGCGTCTATCTCGATCCCGAAACGTTCAAAACGCTCGAGACCTTCGCAAGCCGCGGTGGCCGGTCCAAGTCGCTGGTGGTCGAGGCCGCAATAGGTTCCTTTCTTTCTCCTGACGATTCCGATCGGCGCGAGGCTGCGATAGGAAAACGGCTGGATCGGATTGTGCGGGTGCTTGAGCGTCTTGAACGCAACGATGGCATCACGCTTGAGACCGTCGCGCTCTTCATCCGGTTCTGGCTGACCTCAACTCCGGCATTGCCGGAGCATTCGAGCCCTGCCGCTCGCGCCAAGGGCGGTGAGCGGTACGAGCGCTTTGTCGAAGCGCTGGGACGACGACTTGCGAGCGGATCCAGCGTCCTGAAGGAGGTAAGCATCGACGTGCAAGCCTCCGAGAAGCCCGAATAAATAGTTTCGCGCGCAGAGTGCCTGTGACGCCCCTTGGTGATCGAGCAGCGCCGGCCCTAGGTGAGCCGAGCCGGCGCGCACGCGCGCAGGCAGACCGACACAGAGTCGTGAAGCGCGGGGAGCTTTCTTGAGGTCCCAGAAGGCCATCGCGAGTGGCCCTAGCTGCCGCGCAGGAGGCTGAGAGATCCCGCTCATCTTGAGCCCGCCTCGTCTTTCTTTGGCTACGCCAGACTACGACGCCGATGTCGGCGCGATTGATGTCGTGGCCGGATTGACCCTTCTGTCGACGCATCATCGCTGGGCCGATTCATCTGTTTCGACCGAAAAGGCACGCTGCACGGGTAGCGTGTGCCGTTTCGAGCGGTCGCAATTGAGGAGCTGAAGAAACAATGCAGGTCGATGGTGAGGCTGAAGGTCACGCCAGCTCTATTGGGAATGGTTCCGATGGCGAGGTGCAGCCGAGCTCGAACGAGGGTCTGCGAACCAAGAAGATCATCGTTCAGCTCTCCGAAAGCATCTTGGAGCAGCTTGAAGCAGCGACCGAACGCACGGGGCTCGGCAAGAGCATGGTCGTCGAGACGGCGCTTCAGCGTTTTCTGGCTCCTGCGCAAGGGGCCGAAGGACTCATTCGTGAAACTCTGGACCGGGTCAGTGGCCAGATGGCAAGGCTCGAGCGGCAGGTCGCGATCGTTGCCGAGACAGTGGCACTGCATGCGCGCTATCACCTCACCGTTACGGCGGCCATGCAATCATCCCAGCAGCGGGACGCCGGCCTGCTCGGCCAAGAACGCTGCAACGTTTTGGTTCAACAGGTCGAGCACGGCGTGCGGCTTGGCCAACCATTGATTCAGGAGACCATTGATCGGCTCGGAACGCCGAGCTGGCGCGCCTCTGAAACCGGCGGCGGTGTGTCAGAGAGGCGAACTGTAGAAGAACTGCTTCAGGAGGGTTCGTCCGCACCCGCTGTAGAGGGGGGCTCTCACCCGAGCGCTGCCGCCGAGGAGGGCGGCAGCAAGCTGAACTTTCGGAACCTGTCCAGCTCGTTCTGTTGAGCGCACTGTCCAGAACGGCAGAAGCGAGCTGAAAGGGCTCGCCGCGCAGACAACGCCTGTGGTACGCATCAAGCCGCTTCCTGTGTGGCGGCTCATCGCCTGCATCTTTCTTCCCTTCGCGGCCGGGTACTACCTTGCCTACCTGTTCCGGACGATCAATACGCTGATCGCTGGACCCCTTGGCTCCGATCTGGGGCTTGGCGCTGCCGACATCGGGCTGCTCACGTCGATCTATTTCCTGGTCGTCATGGCGGGTCAGCTTCCCATCGGCATGTTACTGGATCGCTACGGGCCGCGCCGGGTCCAGAGCTTGCTATTGGCTGTGGCAGCAGCGGGGTCCGCGCTTTTTGGACTATCGACGGGTTTCGTTTCGCTTCTCATCGCCCGCGCGATGATCGGACTTGGGAGTGCAGCAGCGCTGATGTCGGGGCTGAAAATGATCGTCCTCTGGTTTCCCAGAGAACGTTTGGCCCTCATCAATGGCTTTATGATCATGCTGGGTTCGTTGGGCGCGGTCACGGCAACCGCTCCTGCCGAAGTGCTCCTGGACTGGATAGGCTGGCGCGGCCTGTTCGCGGCGCTGGCCGCCGCAAGCGCGCTCGCTGCCATTTTGATCTATCTGGTCGCTCCCGAACGAGTCAACAGCCCATCAGGCAGCACGAAGCCGGCCACACTGAAAACCATCTACTCTGATCAACGCTTCTGGCGGATTGCCCCCCTGTCGGCAACCTGTATCGGGTCGGCCTGGGCACTGCAGTCCTTGTGGGCGGCACCTTGGCTTTGCGATGTAGAACAGCTGAATCGAACAAGTCTCGTCAGTGAGCTGTTCGTGATGGCGGCCGTTTTGAGCCTCGGGGCGCTAGCCTTGGGCGTGCTTGCAACCTGGGTGCGCAGCCGTGGCAGGAATATGGAAGTGTTGTTCGCGGCCGTCGCGGCCCTGTTGATCGGAGCGGAGATCGTCCTCATCCTGCATCCGCCCTGGCCGTCACTTCTGCCGTGGTGCGTCGTGTCGGTGGCCGGATCGGCCACCGCTGTGACCTACGCCATCATAGGAGATTATTTCCCACCCCAACTGGTCGCGCGCGCGAATGGTGGTTTGAACGTCCTGCAATTTGGCTGGGCCTTCATCGTGCAGTACGGGACGGGACTGATTCTTGAGCGATGGCCCCTTGATGCCGGCCACCATCCGTTGATTGCCTACCAGACCGCGTTCGGACTGAACGTGCTGCTACAGCTGGCGGCGCTCGCCTGGTTTGCCGTTCCATGGTTTCGAAGCCGGAAAGGGAAAGGCAGGACTCCGGCCATACTCCAACCGGCCTGCGGCTGGAGTTCGGCTCATGCCCCTATCCTAGCGAGCGAGGCTGCGATCCTGGAGGCGGATGAACACCTGGAGTGGTGACGCGAGCTTGACGTGCCGATGCCAACGGGGTGCGCCTCTTTCGGCGCGCCGAACACGAGCTTACCGAACCTTCCTTTCCGACTCTTGCCGTTTCTACGCCAGACTACGACGGTGATGATCCTGTCTTGCGATAGCGTAGGATCTGCTTTTTCTACTTGTCTCACATGAGGCCGCTGAAGGGCAGGGCCTCGATCATGTGGGGCAGCCGTGGCGATACATTCATTTCATTCGGAAGCCGAGTTGCGCGGGGCGCGCATGCTCCGCACCGCCCTTGGGCCGGCCATTGCGGGCTTTTTGGAAGATCAGACCGTTGTGGAGGTGATGCTCAATCCTGACGGGCGGCTATGGATCGACCGATTGTCGAGCGGGCTTACAGACACCGGAGAGAGCCTTTCGGCAGCGGATGGCGAACGAATCGTCCGACTGGTCGCGCACTATGTAGGAGCCGAAGTTCATCCCGGCTCCCCCCGGATTTCGGCTGAGCTGCCGGAAACGGGGGAACGTTTCGAAGGATTGCTGCCGCCGGTTGTTGCCGCGCCGACGTTTGCGATCCGCAAACCGGCGGTCGCCGTGTTCGGCCTGGACGACTATGTCGCCGCAGGCATCATGAACGTGAGCCAAGCGAGCGCGCTTCGCAATGCGGTCGCCGCACGGAAGAACATCCTGGTCGCCGGCGGCACCTCGACCGGAAAGACCACGCTGACAAATGCGCTGCTTGCCGAGGTCGCGAAAGGATCGGACCGCGTCGTTCTCATCGAAGACACCCGGGAGCTTCAGTGCACGGCACCGAACCTCGTGGCGCTGCGGACCAAGGATGGCGTGATCTCGCTCTCCGACCTTGTGCGCTCCTCTCTTCGCCTGCGCCCTGATCGCATTCCGATCGGCGAGGTCCGTGGGGCCGAAGCCCTCGATCTTTTGAAAGCCTGGGGCACAGGACATCCCGGCGGCATCGGCACGATCCACGCGGGGACCTCGCTTGGCGCGCTGCGCCGGCTCGAGCAGCTGGTCCAGGAAGCCGTCATCACCGTCCCGCGTGCGCTGATCGCAGAGACCATCAACGTCATCGCCGTGCTCTCTGGCCGTGGCGGCGAACGGCGTTTGAGCGAACTCGCGTGCGTCAACGGCCTTGGATCATCAGGCGACTACAGCCTTTCGAACATCGGAGATCAGTCATGACCACACGAGCCTCTCTCGCGCCCGGCTTCATCTCAATTGCAGCATTCGCCACACTTTCCCTCGCCAGCGCGCCGGCCTGGGCCGCCGGCTCGAACATGCCATGGGAGCAGCCGCTGAACCAAATCCTGCAATCCGTCGAAGGTCCGGTCGCAAAGATCATTGCCGTCATCATCATCATCGTGACCGGGCTGTCGCTCGCCTTTGGCGACACCTCGGGTGGTTTCCGGCGGCTA